>CAYOPK010000068.1:0-1936 GCA_964405855.1 uncultured Candidatus Saccharibacteria bacterium | reverse complement strand
GAACTACCTCAGAATACTGCTGTTATAAAATCTTGTCAACGATACCGTATTTCTTGGCTTCTTCAGCGGACATGAAGAAGTCGCGGTCGACGTCTTTCTCAATCTTGGCTAGAGTTTGGCCCGTATTTTTCGCTAGAATCTTGTTCAAAATTTCTCGACTCTTGATGATGTGTTTGGCCCTAATCTCGATATCGGTCGCCTGACCACCCACACCTTCGGCCCAAGGCTGGTGAATCATGACTTCTGAGTTGGGGAGAATCAGACGCTTGCCTTTGGTTCCAGCAGAGAGAAGGACGGAAGCGGCAGAGGCAGCCATACCAATACAGATAGTAGAGACGTCTGGCTTGATGTGGTTCATAGTGTCTAAGATAGCGAGTCCGGCCGTGACCGAGCCACCAGGGGAGTTGATGTAGAGAGAGATGTCTTTCTTTGAATCCTCGGACTGGAGGAAGAGGAGTTGGGCGATGATAATGTTGGCCGAATCGTCGTCAATGGGTCCGCCGAGGAAAATAATGCGTTCGCGAAGCAGGCGAGAGTAGATATCGTAGGCGCGCTCGCCGAACTGGCTCTTCTCTATAACTGTAGGGATAAGGTATGACATATGAGAGTGTAGTTTAACAACAAAATTTAGATAAATAAAGTGCTTGACAAGATATCTAATGTATGCTAGTATATATAAGGATGGCTGTTGTCGCAAGACTGCGGGATGGCCGGACCCTCGTCAACGATTTCGTTGGCGGTGGATGCATCGCTCCCAGGCGTACTCGTCGCATGACGGACGATGACGCCCTCGCTCATGCTCTGTGGCTCGTACGCCATGGACAGAGCGAGGAAGCCGAGGAATTTCTGGAGGAATATGTCCAGAATCGGCACGGGATGATGATCCGCCACTGAAGGGCCGGTTATCCCATCCGAGTTGTTATCGCAGACTCGGTTACTCAAATGCATACGCGGAAGGAAAACCGAGTCAACAAAACCAAAAATCTGAAGCGCCCCTGAGATTACTCGGGGCGCTTTTTCTATAAAAACAGCCCCCGGGCGACCACGATGGTCGCCCGGGGGCCGGCATGCAACAAAATGTCCTGTTTGTCGGTTTAGAAATTGATAAGCTTCTCCTTTCTCCCAACCACAACATGTACGTGGTCAGACTCTAAGTTCTATTAAATACCTTCGCGAGCAGAAGTCAACCTGAATCTGCTATAATTAAATTATGTTAGAAAAATATCTCATCGATATTGGGCTCTCTGAAAAAGAAGCTTCGGTCTATGTTGCTCTGCTCTCTTTCGATAAATCCGGTATTGCCGAGGTGGCAGAGAAAGCCGGGATCAAGAGACCTACCGCCTATGTCATCATCGAATCACTAAAGGAAAAAGGCTTGGCCAGCGAAGCTGTGGTGGGGAAAAAGACTTACTATCTGGCAGAAACCCCAGAGAAATTACGGCTTTTCATAGAACGTCAAATGCACGCTCTGGACGAGAAGAAGCACAGTCTCGAGTTCATTATCCCAGAACTCAAAAATATCCAAAGAGAAGAAGGCGAAAAACCGCTCGTCCAATTCTTCGAAGGAAAGGAGGGGGTTCTAAGTTCTAACCACGAGCTTTTCTCCCAGAAAATCTCTGACGAGAAGGTCTACAACATCTATTCTAAAGACTTGGTGATAGAAAACTTCAACGACAAGGAGAGAAAAATTATGAAGGACAGGAGACTGGCCCACAATATCAAATCTCGCTCTATCTACACCAGCAACGGCGAGGCCGTCTCCGACAATACAGGGGAAAGACTTCAAATAGATACTCATAAGTACCCGATCAAAAGCGACATTGCTATTTATGGTGATCAGGTCAAAATCGCAGTCTTGGGGAAAAAGCTGTTCGGTATTTCTATAAAGAGTCCTGAGATTGCAGAAACACTCAAGAGTCTTATCAACTACGTCTTA
>CAYOPK010000067.1:0-2017 GCA_964405855.1 uncultured Candidatus Saccharibacteria bacterium | reverse complement strand
TTCGAACGGCACCAGGAAACCGAACTTCTTGTGTCTCTTATCCAGGATATCTTTCTCCCAGACAAGCTTGGCTTCCTCGAAGTCGGAGGAGAGATAGGTCTCCTCTACCAGCTCCCGCTGGACAGTGATCGAAACCGGTTCGTCCGGCACTCGATTCATCCCGCCCGGGAACTTCACCTGGACCTCGCTCTTTTGACCAGTTCGGTGATCCGTCGAAACGGAATTCAGAACTAGAAACTCGACCTCTTTGGTCTCCGGATTACGCCTCCAAACGACCGCTAGAGCGAAATGTGTTTTTTCCATAGCGACCCTCCTGGGTCGAAACTGAGATCGCTGGATTGCGACTCTTTTTATATTATACTACACTTATCTGCCTTTTGTCAAACTTATTTAAAAAACTCCTCCTATGGGCCTCTGTTAAGCCATATTTCCGGAGAGCCGTGTAGTGAGCTCGAGTGCCGTAACCTTTATGCACTTCGAAGCCGTATTTCGGAAACTTTTTCGCCAAGCTCACCATCTTTCTATCCCTCGTCACCTTGGCACAGATGGAAGCGAGAGAAATTACAGCGATCTTCTCATCCCCTTTCACAATAGTCTGCTGATGCTTGAACTCCGCTGGGGCCCGGAGCGACCCGTCGAGGAAAATCTGATCCCCACTCTCCACAGCGAGCTTGGTTAAACAACGCTTAATGCCAAGTCGAATAGCAGGAGAGATCCCCTGTTTGTCTATGACTCGCTCAGAAACCAGTGCCACATGAAAGTCGAGCTCACCACGCTGACGGGCCTCAATCGCCAGCTTGTACCAACCTTCCCGCGCCTCGGCCGAAAGTTTCTTAGAATCTCTGACCCCCCTGACCAACTTCTTGAACTTATCTAATTTATAAACCTTGACGGCTCCCACAGCCACAGGCCCAGCCAGTGGACCTCTTCCTGCTTCATCGATGCCGACAATCATCATATAGATTATAATAGCGTAATGAGTCGTTTTACCCATCTCCACACCCACTCTCACTACTCCCTACTCGAGGCTTTACCCAAAGTACCAGAACTGGTCAAAAGGGCGAAGAAAGAAGGTATGACCGCGCTCGCCCTCACTGACTCCGGCAATCTCTATGGCGCTATCGAGTTCTACAAAGAGTGTTTAGACAACGAAATCAAACCCATCATCGGCGTGGACTTCTACGTTGCCAACCGCACTCGTCATGACAAAGAGGCTCGCATCGACAGCCAACGCACCCGCCTTGTTCTACTCGCTGAGAACGAGGTAGGTTACCAGAACCTATTGAAACTCGTCACCGCTTCTTATCTCGAGGGCTTCTACTACAAACCTCGTCTGGACAAAGAGCTTATCGAGAAGCATCGAGAAGGCCTGATCGCCATCTTCCCTTCGTTTGTAAAAACGGATGCGGATGAATTGATTCCGTACTACAAAAATGTTTTCGGCCCGGAAAACTTCTTCATTGAAATAACCCATCACCCAGAGATCATGGGGCACGACGAACGTATAGCTGAGCGTTTGATTCTCGCCGAGAAACACGGCGTACCACTGGTAGCGGCTCATGATGTCTACTACCTAGACAAGTCAGACAAGCCGGCACGGGATACTATTCTCTCCATCCAGGGACATATGGGGAAAAGCGCCGAAGGCGGAGCCTTCGGCGCAGAGGAAGAGGACTTCTCCTTCATCTCGCAAAAAACAGCTGAGAAATATTTTAAAAAATGGCCAGATGCACTCGCTAATACAGAAAAAATTGCCGAGCGCTGCCATGTGAAGCTCGACATAGGCCAATGGGTTTTCCCCGCTCTATAAATCACCGATGGATTAACTCCAGATGAATCTCTGAGAGAAATTGTTATGTCGGGCCTCGAGAGACGGAAGGTGGAGCCCACTCCAGATGTGTTGGAACGTATCGAATATGAGCTCAAGGTCATTAAAGACAAAGGCTACCCAAAATACTTCCTCGTCGTCTCCGACCTCCTCCACTACGCACACGACCACGGCATTCTGACAAACGTC
>CAYOPK010000066.1:0-2037 GCA_964405855.1 uncultured Candidatus Saccharibacteria bacterium | reverse complement strand
ACGAAGACCCAAAGTGAAGCCGAGATGGCAAACCCGATGAGAGCGACGTAGGCCAGATGCTTCTTCGCTATACCAGAAACTAGCACCATGCCGAACCAGATGCCGAAGATCACCATGGCGCCTCCGAAGTCTGGTTGGAGGAAAACGAGGGTGAATAAAATCAGCGCATAAACTCCCGAGACGATAATGTGCCGAATGTTCTTGATCTCGATATGGCGACGAGAAAAATACTTTGCCAACATGAGAATCAGGATGAGCTTGGCTAGGTCAGAGGGTTGGAAAGCCAGTGAGCCCAGACGAAACCAGCTCTGCGCTCCCCTAGTGACTTCAGCCACAGTAAACAGGGTCAGAAGAAGTCCGGTGATAATGAGAAAGATGGGCACGATAACGGAGGTCCGTCGGAGAAAGCGCCAGTCGAAAGCGCTCGCACCAATGAAAGCTACGATTGAAACAAGAATCCAAATACTCTGACGGAAAAAGAAATAATTCTCTCCAGAAAAAGAGTTCATGGTGATAAGACCCGCCAAAGAGATGAGTAGCGCAGGTACGAAAATCTGCCAGTCAATATGAATCCTATCGAGAAGTTTCTTGGGCCAGCTATCCTGCATTTACTTTTTACTTTATATAACTTCTATCAGGGAAAGAGCGGGTGAGAACCTGAATCTCGACTGGTTCCTGAGGGAGAGGGCCAGGCCAGGTAAAGATGGCTTGGGTCGTCTGACCAGGATCCAGAATCCCAACGAAAGTGATGGAAGCCGAGAAAACATTGCCCATCTCGTCGGAGAGAATGGCTGTCAGGTCAAGATTCTTCATCGACTCGAGAGTTGGGTTCATCAACACCACTTCAAGCCGAGGGGCGGAATCGGCTCTGGTGAGAGTCTTCGATCGGATCTCGACGTTCGGAGAAGGGGCTACAGTTCTGTCCCAGACGAGAGTGGCTTCATCCCACTCTATAGTGGCTCGGGTGGGCACTGAACCTTCTTCGATACTAAATGGACCTTCGAAAACAGCAAAACTAGTGTTGGGTGGAATGTAAGCAATGCCTTCGATACTTTTTACCGGAACGAGGCCGCCTGCACTGAAGAGTTTGAAAATGTAACGCGCTCGACTGATACCAGCACTGGAGTTCGGGTTCTCAAGAAGAGTCACTACTTCATACGTACTGGTGGCCACTGTCAGAATGCGGGGATCGCCTTTTATAAGCAGTGGCAGAGACTCTGGTGCACAGAGACGTTGGCAAGAACCACCGCAGTCGATACCGGTCTCGTCTCCATTCTGGCGACCGTCAGTACAACTCGGCGCTCGGTAAGTGAGAAAAAAAAGTGGTACGCCCACGAGGATAAGCAGGACGAATAAAACGATGGAGAAAATAATCCTCTTGCGAGTACGGGACCAGGAGTTCATAACTCTATTTTAACAGAGTTTAAAGAAAAGATTAAAAACAAATACTAAGTTCTGGCGTCTAGCTACTCTTCCGCATAGCAGTACCATCGCCTCAACAGAGCTTAACTTCCGTGTTCGGAATGAGAACGGGTGTGACCTCTGCGACAAAACACCAGAACTTAAAATTCGTTTTTATTGTAGTCTACCTCGACCTGAGTCGAGGGGTTGATTTCATTTAGCAGGACAGACGGAAGTCTTGGATCTCATCGTCGTTTAAAAAACGGCAATGAGGTGGTTTCCAAATTTCCTAATAGAATTCGGGCAATTAGTACTTCTCGGCTCAAACGATTACTCGTCTTACACCTAAAGCCTATCAACCTAGTCATCTCCTAGGGCCCTCAAACGTTTCCTAATCTCGGGGTTGGCTTCATTCTTAGATGCTTTCAGAATTTATCCTTTCCCGACTTAGCTACCCTGCGGTCTTCTTGGCAGAAGAGCAGGCACACCAGCGGTCGGTTCACTCCGGTCCTCTCGTACTAGGAGCAAATCCCCTCAAGAAACGAACGCCTGCAGTAGATAGGAGACCAACCTGTCTCACGACGGTCTGAACCCAGCTCGCGTAACTTTTTAAATGGCGAACAGCCATACCCTTGG
>CAYOPK010000065.1:0-2175 GCA_964405855.1 uncultured Candidatus Saccharibacteria bacterium | reverse complement strand
TGGCGAGTTCGGCGCGCAAACTTTCGACTCGAGCGGTGATCTCGGCTTTCTTGCCCTTACCGCCGACAATCACCGTCGAATCTTTGGTCGCCACCACACGAGAAGCCCAACCCAGCACAGAAAGCTCAGCTGTTTCGAACTTGAGAGCTGTCTCGTCAGAAATCACCTTCGCTCCTACAGTTACAGCGATGTCAGCAAGGAACTCCTTCTTCTTGTCTCCGAAACCAGGCGCCTTGATAGCGAGGACGTTGAAGGCTCCGCGAAGTTTATTGACTACAAAGGTGGTCAGGGCTTCCCCGTCGACATCGTCCGCAATCAGCACCAACTCCTTCTTCCCAGTCTGGGCCAGTTTCTCAAGCAGGGGTAGAAGCTCTTTTACAGTAGAAATTTTCTTGTCAGTGATGAGAATGGCAGGTTCCTTGTATTCAGCCTCCATTCTGTCGGGATTGGTAACGAAATAGTGAGAAATGTAGCCCTTGTCGAACTCCAACCCTTCTACCACTTCTGACTCGATGCCAAATGACTGTGACTCCTCGACTGTCACCACACCGTCTTTACCAATTTTCTTAATAGTCTCGGCAATGATAGAGCCGATCTCCTCAGATTCGGCCGAGATAGTAGCCACTTGTCTGATCTCTTCGTCAGATTTGATAGGTTTGCCCATCTTCTTCAACACCTCTACTGCATCTCGAGTGGCAGACTCGATCCCACGGCGGAGCACCATCGGATTAGCGCCAGAGAGCGAGCGCTTGAAGCCAGAAGCCACCAGGGCCTGAGTAAGCACCACCGAGGTGGTTGTGCCATCACCAGCCTTGTCATTGGTCTTACTGGCTACTTCCTTCACTATCTCAGCACCCATGTTCTCGAACTTATCAGAGAGAGAAATGTCTTTGGCGATAGTGGCACCGTCATTCGTGACGATAGGCGCACCGTAACCTTTGTCTAGTACGACATTCCTGCCCCGGGGACCAATAGTAATCTTCACTGCGTCAGAGACAGCATCCACACCTCTCTTGAGAGCCATTCGGGCTTCCTGATTGAAAAGAATTTTTTTAGACATAAATAGTTTGTAGTTTACAGGTTGTAGTTTGTAGGTGAACTAGCTTTTAATAACTGCGAGGATTTGATCCTCTTTGAGTAAATAGAGCTCCTCTCCGTCTAATTCCACTTCATCGTAGCCGTACTTGCTGAAGATGACGACATCTCCAACTTTGAGTGCGACCGGCACGAGCTTACTGTCCACATATTTCCCTGGACCGACAGCCAACACCTTGCCTTGAGCAGATTTCTCCTTGGTCATGGACTCTGGAAGGATAAAGTTGAGAGATTTCTTGTTGGTTTCTGCGCGCAGATCTTGTTCGGTGAATGGTTTGATAAGGATTCTGTCTGAAAGTGGGGCGATCTTAACTTTTGTAGAAGGGTTTTTACTTTTTTGTTTCTTCATGTTTGTTAAATATCGTTAATGAGAACAGAATTATAGCTCGAAAAATGATTTGACTCAAGTTGTAATGGATTGTATTGTAGAGAAAGGTAGTACAAAAGGAGATTCTTCGCATGGAAGCTTACTGGCCGATTGTCGTATCCGCTGTCATTGTCGCTCTCTGCGGTTTCATTTCCGAACTCAGGAAGGAGTACGGTAGGGATTCCTGGACCCTCTTGGCGTTGTTCTTCACTGTGATCGCGGCCCTTGCGACTCCAGAGCTGAAGGAATTCAAGATCGGTATCATCATCCTGTGGTCCGGGATCTCCTTCGTGCTCCTGTACGGTTTTGGAATATGGCTGGGAGAGAAACTCATCTCATGGCGCCAGGCCAAGGAAGGCCTACAGGCACTGACAGAAGACGGGCTTAGCAACGACTAGGTACTGCCCACAACACCCTCCCCGTGGGATGACGCGCTCTTGCGCGCTATCCCACGGGGCTTTGCTTATTGTCCCCTTTTGCGCTAACATTTACCCCTGCAGGCCATGATCCAGATACTTCCCTACATCCAAGTTATACTCAGCCTCCTCCTCATCGGAGCGATCCTTATTCAGCGCTCTGAAGCTGGCCTTGGTGCTGGTTTCGGAGGTAGTGGTGGTGGGGTTGGCGGTCGACAGACTCGTCGTGGTTTCGAGAAAACTCTTTTCCACGCCACCATCATCATTGCCGTACTCTTCGCTGTTTCAGCTTTGATT
>CAYOPK010000064.1:0-2277 GCA_964405855.1 uncultured Candidatus Saccharibacteria bacterium | reverse complement strand
GCTTCACCGTCTTCAACCGTGCCACCACGACCATCGTGCGCTACGTCGACCGCGCTACTGGGCATATTTTCGAATACTTAATGCCGAATGCCACCTCGAGCACGGCCGAGAAGCGTCGCATCACCAACACCACTCTGCCGAAAATTTATGAAGCTCACTTCCGCCCAGATGGAAGTGCCGTTCTGATGCGCACCTTAGAAGATGAGAGCGACTTCATGAGAAACTTCACCCTCACTCTGACAGCGCCACGCGCCACATCAACCCCTTCAGCGGGTTCAGGGCAGGCGAATCTTTATAGCGTTGCGAGCACCAACCTCCGAGGGGACATCCTCGGTCCTACCGTCCGTGCAGATGGGTCTCTCCTCTACGTCATGGGGGAGAACTCCTCTTTGGTTTCCTCTAACATCGACGGCTCAGTACCTCGCACTCTAGCAAGTCTTGGTATAAGTGGTTGGAAAATTCTCGAGAGCCAGGGTGCACCACTTATCCAAACCAAAGCTAGTGTGGAACTGCCTGGTTACCTCTATAGTGTGGGTGCGAACGGAGTGCTCTCGAAGATTGTTGGTCCGCTCTATGGACTCACCACCTCTAGTAATCGCGCAGGGACAAGAGTGATTTATTCATACAATGAGGGTGGGGGCATGAGGACTTATGCTCTTAACCGCACGGCCAGTACTGAGTTAGAAATTTCTCCTGGCACTATCGCCGAGAAGTGTCTCTGGAGCGAGCTTGAGCAGAATCTCGTCTTCTGTGGTGCCCCAAAAGGGGGACTAGGTGGCTCAGAACCTGACAGTTGGTACCAAGGGCGAACGCACTTCTCAGACTACATCTGGAGCTATGATACTGGGTTGGAGATAGCGAACCTGATCGTGGAACCTGAAGATGAGTTCGGAATCGACCTCGATATCTCCTCTCTACAACTCTCTAGTGACGAGCGCTTCCTGTTTTTCATCAATCGTCGAGACTTATCTCTTTGGAGTATTAAGCTGAAGTAGGCTTGGGCTGATTTCTTCTAATATAAATCTCTTGGCCAATACTGAAGATGTTTGTGGTTAACCAATAAAGGGCGATAACGGCTGAAATATTGTAGGAAATAAAGAAGACGATAAAAGGGAAGATGTATTTCATTTGAGTCTGCATACTACGAGCTAGATTGTCCCCGAAGGAATCTCCTGCTGGTACCTTTTGGAACTGAGAAGAAACCTTGAATTGAAAATAGGTAGAGACCGCAGCCAAAAGCGCAATCCAGAGGCTCTTCCCAGTCAGCTCCATGAAGCCTAGGAAGGTGGTGTTGATCTCGGTTGGCATAGAAACGAAGGAGTATAGAATCTCAGCCTTCACCTCTGGGAAATGGAGGAAAATCTGGTAGAGAGCGAAAATAAGTGGGATCTGAATAATGATAACCAAGATGCCGGAGAAAGGGTTCACCTTCTTCTCTCGATAAAGTTCTAGAGTTTTCCTGGCCTGCTCTTCTGGTTTGTCCTTATATTTTGTCTTAATAGACTCGAGTTCTGGAGCAATTTCTCCCATTCTGATCTGGGTCATGACCGCTTTCTTGGAAAGCGGATACATGATCAGTCTCACGAGAATAGTGAGGAGGATAACCACAAGACCAGCATCTGCCCAAGGCAGAAAGTTAAACAGAGTTATGAGCGCATTGTAGAGCGGGTCGAAGAAAAAGGTGTGGTACAGATAGGACATGGGATTCATTATAACCTACAACTGACGACCAACCACCAACAGCTTCAATTCGCGCTCTAATTCCTGGCCCTTAAGGTGCAGGGCGCTGGGGTTGGCGACAATAAGGTAGGTGGCTGGCTTCAGAGAGGGGATGAACTCTCGTACTATAGGGCGAATCCGGCGGCGAAGGGTGTTTCTCGCCACAGCTGACTTGGAAACCTTCTTGGAGATGGAGATAATGAATCGAACGGTTTCCGATGGCTTCAAACGCAGGTAGAAATGTTGCATTAAAGCGGTTGGGGGGCTAGACCGCGAGCTTGGCTCGGCCCTTTCGACGTCTAGCTCGAACAGTCCTTTTCCCAGTGGAGGTTTTCTGTCTAGAGAGGAAGCCGTGGGCTCGAGCTCTCTTGCGCTTTTTCGGTTGGTATGTCTTGGACATGTGTATTTGTGGTAAGTCTATGGAACCGTCGAACTATTAACACGTTATAAACACATTATAAACACTTTAAAGGGTTTTAACAAGTTTCTTAAGTGAGCCCAAAAAGGCTATCATATACGAAACAAATGAGCTATGGACTATAAGCAACTCTGGCAGAA
>CAYOPK010000063.1:0-2343 GCA_964405855.1 uncultured Candidatus Saccharibacteria bacterium | reverse complement strand
AGCGAGCAATTTCTCTTCTCCGCTTTTTCTCAATGGGGAGTGCCAGAAACTTTAGACTTCTTCCACGGGAAAGGTATGGAAACAAAGGTGGAAGCGGAACAACGAGTGTTTCCTCTTTCAAACAAAGCTCAATCCGTCTGGGACGTCATGGTGGAGTACGTCAGAGGCGTCACTGTCCGCTCTCAATCCCCTGCCAACGGTTTTATTCTGGAAGGTGGGCAGGTGGTTGGGGTGAAGCTGAAAGACGGCACCACCATCAAAGCTCGTTCCATCATCCTGGCGACCGGAGGCATCTCACACCCCGAAACAGGCTCTACAGGCGAAGGATTTGAATGGCTCAAAGAAATTGGCCACACGGTAGTGACACCGAGTGCTGCTCTGGTCCCAGTGGCTGTCAAAGATCCGTGGGTCTCTCGCGTGGCGGGCCTCGCTTTGCCTCAAGCAAAGATTCGCCTCATACAGAACGGGGTGAAGCAAGAAGAATCCCGAGGCAAAGTTCTCTTCACTCATGTAGGGTTAAGTGGACCGGCGATTCTGAATCTGAGTAGTAGTGTGGGAGAACTTTTGAAATACGGTGAGGTGGTGATTTCTCTGGATATTCTCCCCGATCTTGATTACGCCATGCTGAACACCAGACTCCAGGAAATTTTCAAAGAGCATGACAAGAAGAAGTTCAAGAATTCCCTCTCCAGCTTGTCGCCATCTTCTTTGGCCCCAATTTTAGTAACCCTCTCGGGTATTGATCCTGACAAGCAATGCAACGCCGTGACGCGGGAAGAGAGACTCAAGCTGGTTCAGCTCTTAAAGCACCTCGATCTCTCTGTCTTGGGCCTCTTGGGGGAGAATAAGGCCATCACCACCTCGGGTGGCATAGCACTAGATGAGGTGGATTTCAAGACGATGCGCTCCAGGCTGTTCCCAAACTTGTATGTCGTGGGAGATGTATTAAATATTGATCGCCCTTCTGGTGGATACAGCCTACAGCTCTGTTGGACCACCGGCTTTGTGGCGGGTAATGCCGTGGAGATTTAAACACGAGGATTATAAATAACTGTCGAAATAGATGGCGTGGCAGGTGTATCCGCCTGGGTTCTTTTGTAAATAATCTTGGTGATAATCTTCTGCTAAATAAAATGTACGAAGTGGCTCCAAGGTGGTCACCACAGGATCCTTCCAGCGCTTAGAGTTGTTCACAATATTTATAAAATCTTCTGCTTCCCTCTTCTCTTCTTCATTGTTATAAAAAATCGCTGATCTATACGAAGTGCCGATATCGTTTCCTTGCTGGTTGAGTGTCGTGGGATTATGAATTTGGAAGAAGAAATCCAACAATCTTTTATAAGAGGTTTTGTCCTCGTCATACTCAATCTCTACTGCTTCAGCGTGACCTTTGTGATTCTCGTAGGTGGGATTTATGTTTTCGCCACCAGTATAGCCGACTCGAGTCTTTATCACCCCAGGCTGCTTCCGTATCAACTCCTCCAATCCCCAGAAACAGCCTCCGGCTAGTACTATTTTCTGTGACATCTTATTTCCTTTCAATAAATTTTAATGAGATAGAGTTCACACAATGGCGAATGTTTTTCGGAGTTAGATTTTCTCCCACGAATACATGCCCCAAGTGTCCACCGCAATTGGCACAAGTTATTTCGGTTCGCAGACCATCAGCATCTGGCGTACTTTTTACCGCCCCCACGATCTCATCATCGAAGCTCGGCCAACCACAAGCGCTCTCGAATTTATCTTTCGAATTATACAGGGGCATGTTGCACTGCCGGCAAACATACACACCATGAGCCGTATTGTTTACATATTCGCCTACAAAAGGCGCTTCGGTGCCCTTGTCTACAATCACTCGTTTCTCTTCTTCGGTTAGGTTGTTTAAATGCATGTTGGGGTGAGGCTGGGTCTTAGTTGATAACAAAATCTAATTGTCCTTCTGGTATACCAATAGACTTTCCATATTCCACAGCCTCTTTCCAAGTCTCTTTATTTGATGCCACAAAATTGAAAATTTTATTTCTGAAAACAATTTTTATTTCATCGCCACCAGGAATCCAGAAATGCATATACCACGGACCCTCGGCTATAGAATTTTTAAGCTCTTCAAATTGCTCTTCTCTAACTAAAACGTCATGCAAAACCCACTTGCTAGAATTCCAAGTTTTTACTATTTGAAGCTGGCCTAATACTCCCTTATCGGCAAGACTATTTTCAACGATAGTGCCCTTATACATATATTTAGAATAGCATGAGGTTCACTTACCCTGAACCATCAGGAGAACCTGCTAAAATCCAGGCTGTTTTTAGAGGATGTGCCCACGCAATTTTGAAACCTAACCC
>CAYOPK010000062.1:0-2405 GCA_964405855.1 uncultured Candidatus Saccharibacteria bacterium | reverse complement strand
ACGCGGAGCGTGCGACATCATTTATTTTGGAAATAGGTGCGAGTTTGGTACAATAGAGACACCTTTTAAGTCGCTTTATAAAGTTTCCTTAGTTTAGCAATCCCGCGGTGGACTTGAACAGCGACAGCGTTTCTTGTCTGACCAGTGATAATAGAAATTTCCTTCAGAGAGAGGCCTTGGTTGTAGCGCATCTTGATTATGTTCTGATATTTGAGAGGTAGATTCTTCACCAGAAGCATAGCTGACTTGCCGTCGATAATATTGAAGAGTCTTTCAGACGGGTCAACTTTCGGCTCATAACCCTTCTCCAGAAGAGAGTCGAGAGAGGTGTTTTTCCTCTTGCGATATTCATCGACGATGAGGTGGTTTAGAACATGGTAGAGAAACGGCTTCATAAGCTCAATCTTGCCCCCCTTCACCAAGTAGCGCCAAGTCTTGATAAAGGTGTCTTGGACCAGATCCTGACCAGTCTCATGGTTGTGGATTTTGAAGTAGACATAGGAGTTCATGCCCTTCTCATAGCTCTGATGGGCTCGATTGAGTTCATCCTCGCTCTGCTTCTTTTGTTTGGGAGTCATGGGAGTCATACACTTAAGAGTGATGCCGCCCCGGGACTTCAATCATTACAAAGTATTACACCCCTGTCACCTTGTAATACTTTTGAAATAGGTTCGGCTATGGGTGTTATATGGAAAAAAATAAAAAAATAAAGACAGTCAAAGCAGCCATTCTGGACGAAAATTTCATACATCATTACTGGGAAAAGAGTTGGACCTACATCAAGACAGTGGTCGATGTGGTCCGCGAGCCAGTTCTAATTCTGGACAAAGATTTCTGCGTCATGGCGGCAAACGAATCCTTCTACCGCACCTTCCAAGTCGAGCCGGTAAACACAGAAAACAAACTTGTCTACGAACTAGGCAACGGACAATGGGACATTCCCGCCCTGAGGAAGCTGCTAGAAAAAATTCTACCGGAAAACACTTTTTTTAAAGGCTTCGAGGTCACTCATGAGTTCCCTACTATTGGACACAAGATCATGATCCTGAACGCTCGTCAGATCCACGTAGAAGACGAGGCTGGTTTTCCGCCCATCATTCTGCTCGCCATGGAAGATGTGACCGAGATCATGGGTGTCGCCGAAATGCTCGCAGGCCGAACCAACCGGTTCGAGGCTATGGCCGAAGAGCGTATCAAAGGTCTAGAGGAAATGACGAGAAAGCTCAACAAAGAGATCTCGGGATTGAAGGGTGGGAAGAAGAAACGATAGGTTACGGTGCTTTCGGCAGGACGCTTCGCTATTTTGTGCTCCCGGCAGGAATCGAACCTGCATCAAAGCCTTAGAAGAGCTCTGTTCTATCCATTGAACTACAGGAGCAACACACGGTGATATTAGCACACTCTCAACCCAATTTTGAATCTATATAACTCTTGAGGATAAGCGCCGCTGCCGAGGCATCGGTCATGTCGGTGTTACCCTGAATCTGGCGGGCTTCCATAGTGGTAAACACTTCTGGGTGGAGAACTACCTCGACCCCCCTTTCTTCTAACTTAGTTTTGAACTCGTGGATAGCAGAGAGAATACTATTTGGAGAGCCATCGAGATTCCTCGACTCCCCGATGACAAACCGCTCGATCCCCTCACTCTCCTTCAGTTTCCAGATCTGCTCCAAGAGATGCTCATCGTTAGGCCAGACAGCTCTTGGCAAGGCGAACTGCCCGCTCTCATCAGTCGAAGCGATACCCACTCTTTTCTCCCCATAATCTATAGCCATGATTCTCATCTCTTAATTATAGTACAATAATGGTTATGGAATCGATTTTAGCCTTTTCGCAACTCACTGGCGTGGCGCCAGCCTGGATTGCCATCATTATCCTCTGGTCTCTCGTCTGGAAGGGTTTCGCCCTCTGGAAGTCCGCTCAGCTCGGACAGAAGTATTGGTTCATGGCCATCCTGCTCGTGAACTCAGCTGGTATCCTCGACATTATCTACCTCTTCTTCGTAGCGAAGAAATATGAGGTAGAAGTGGAAATTGTTAAGGAAAACCAGTAAAGTGTTGGGCGGAGGCGTCGCATAGTGGTTTAGTGCACCGGTCTTGAAAACCGGAGTCTCGCAAGGGACCGTGAGTTCGAATCTCACCGCCTCCGCATTGACAACCTGTTAGTAACGTGTTCTCACAAGCCTAGTGCTTCAGTGCGACTCACGTGCCTACAAGTTGTACAAAAAAGAGCGATTCATGTCGCTCTTTTTTGTTTGAATGAAATAGGACCGAAAAATGCTAAAATGTAAATATTCCTATGAGCAAAGTCGATACTGAAATCTTAAATATAGACAAAGTCATATCTGATAACATAGACAGATTTGATACTTCCGAGAGAGGGTTGCTATCGCAGAACATACTGTC
>CAYOPK010000061.1:0-2473 GCA_964405855.1 uncultured Candidatus Saccharibacteria bacterium | reverse complement strand
TCGTAACTGGACGCTGGACACTGATCATGGGAACCTCCTTCTTTCTGACCAGTAGTATAGTCAGCTGTTAGTATTAATCAAGTCTTACTTCCTTCCCTTCTTCCATTCCTCGATCTTGGCTTGGTGGCCAGAAAGAAGGATTTTCGGTACCTTATAATTCTTACCCTTATACTTAAAGACCTCTGGACGAGTGTAGACCTCACCGGTCGAAATACGGCGCTCTTCGAGCGAATTCAGGTTCCCCAGAACCCCTGGCACCTGGCGAGCCATGACGTCTATCATGAGCATGGCTGGCAGTTCCCCGCCGGTGAGGACGAAGGGCCCAACAGAAACCTCTTCCATCTTGAAGACCTTCTTCACCCTAGCGTCGATCCCTTCGTAGCGACCACAGACCACAATGACCTGCTTATGCTTCTTGGCCACCTTACCAGCGTAAGTATTATCGAACTGTTTGCCGCGGGGTGAGAGGAAAATGAGCTTCGGAGCTTCAGAGCTTCGTGGCTTCTTAGCTTTTTTCAATGCAGATTCTATAGCTAGAATCACAGGCAGAGCTTCGATCACAAGACCGGGGCCGCCACCATACGGCGGACGGTCCACACGTTTGTATTTATTCTCCACGAAATCGCGCGGGTTGTAGAAAGAAACCTTGATCTTCTTGTCCTCAATAGCACGCTTAAGAATCGACTCGCCGATATAGGAGTCGAAAGACTGCGGAAACAAAGTGACAATATGGAAATGCATAGGCTAATCAAGATTCAAGTCGTCGATGGCTGAATCTAGGTCCTTGGAAGCTGGGGTGCGGATCTCAGAAGCTGGCCGACGGGCGAAAGAACCGGCTGGCTCATTGATCTTCAGGTTGATGCGAGCGTTGTTCTTCATACCTACGACACGAAGCAGAATGCGAATAGCCTTCGCTGTGTTGCCAGAGCGACCAATAATCTTCCCCATATCTTCTGGATTAACATCGAGAGTCATGAGCACTCCCATCTCGTCGACCGTGCGGTTGATCTTCACATCATCTGGGTGAGAAACGAGAGCCTTGATCACATATTCCAGAAACTGGACGTCGTCTACCATATGGGTATTACGTTAAAGAATAAGTGGTTCAATTATACCACTTAAGCGGTTTCGGTGGGAGCAGGAGCTGGGGTCTCTTCGGCAACAGGAGCCTCGGCTGGAGCAGGGGTCTCGGCAGGGGCAGATTCTTGAGCAGGAGCCTCAGGAGCAGGGGTCTCTGGCTGTGAGTTGTCGGTTGTTGGTTGTGGGTTGTTATCAACAGGAGTTGGAGCTGGGGCCTCACCAGCTGAAACGTCGATCTTCTTCCCTCGGACGACGCCCTTCTTCACCAGGAGGTTGTGCACGGTCGCAGTAGCAGTAGCACCAGTAGAGAGCCAGTGCTTGATGCGGTCTGTCTTCAGAACTTCGTTCAACTTTCTAGGATCATAAGAGCCCAGCACTTCCTTGAAGCGGCCGGACTTGGTGGAGTTCTGGGATTCAGTTAAAACCAGTCGAAAAGCCGGCTGGTGTTTCCTCCCCACTCTCTGCAACCTGATTTTTAGCATGGGTTAGAGAATAACAATAAACGAAAAGGAAGTAAAGACCCTAAAGATCTCGCTCGGCGTCGATGAACTCATCTAGATGGCCTTCGAGAACCTTTTCCACATCGCGAACTTCCACATCGGTGCGATGATCCTTCACTAGTTTGTAGGGGTGGAGCACATAGGAACGAATCTGGTTCCCCCACTCGATCTGGGTACTCTTGGAGATATACATCCCCTTCTCCTTCGCCTTGCGCTCTTCTTCGAGCTGTTTGTAGAGCTTGGCAGAGAGCATAGCAAGAGCCTTCTCTTTGTTCTGAGCCTGGCTTCTCTCTGACTCCACGTGCACAGCTAGATTGGTTGGGAGGTGAACTAGACGCACCGCTGTCTCGCGCTTGTTCACATTCTGTCCGCCAGGACCAGAAGATTTGGAGAGCTCGACACGGATCTCCTCTGCTGGGATCTCTAGTTCATCGGGCTTTTCAAATTTAGGGATGACCTCGACCATGGAGAAACTGGTGTGGCGCTTCTGTGATGCGTTGAAGGGTGAGATGCGGACGAGCCTGTGCACGCCGGACTCATTTTTCAACGTGCCATAAGCCGACTTACCTTCGACATCTAGCGTAATGTTCCGATACCCGCCGTGGTCGTTCTCATTTTTATGTATAACAGAAACACTCCAACCCCTTTTCTCGAAAAACTTAAGGTACATTTCGAGGAGAATTCGGGAGAAGTCCTCTGCGTCATCACCGCCGGCGCCAGAGAAGATCGTCATGACGGCCCCGCCTTTGTCATACTTCCCCACACCCTCTAGTTCGTCCTTCAACGACTGGAGTTCGCGGATACTGGCCTGCGCAGCATCCTTGTCCAACCAGAAATCCGCCGAGCCCATCTCGGCCTCGAGCGTTTCTATCTTCTTTTGCAATTCTTCTTTA
>CAYOPK010000060.1:0-2542 GCA_964405855.1 uncultured Candidatus Saccharibacteria bacterium | reverse complement strand
TCTCCGGACTCGAAAACTGATGTTTCGAACCTAGAGCAAGCCCTGGAGAGAGTGCTTATGAGTCTGCCGAAGAAAGAGGCCCTGCCGAAGGTTCTGGTGAAGAAGGTAGTGAGCTTGGAAGAGATGATGTCGCGTCTCTCCGAGCGGATTAGTCAGGCTAGCCGGTTTTCTTTCCGAGATTTTCATGGTGTTGGTGGTGAGCTCACTAGGGAGAAAAAGGTCTCTATTATCGTCGGCTTCCTGGCTATGTTAGAGTTAGTGAAGCGCGGAGCTATCCGAGTGAACCAGGAGGGTGCCGGCGAGATTGAGATTGAAAGTGAGCTGGTCGGCCTGCCGAACTATTCCAATTAATCAGACTTTTCGAAAATGAACGCCAAACTAGAATCACAGATAGAATCCATCCTCCTCTTCAGGAACGAGCCCGTGACAGCTTCGGAGCTTCAAAAGCTTCTTGGAGTTTCAAAGCTTGAAATCGAAGACTCGATAAAAAATTTACAGAGTTTTTATGAGGACAGAGGAATAGTTCTTGTCACTGATGGCGAGTCTTATGTTTTTGGCACCCATCCAGATAATTCAGAACTTATTGAAAAGATTCAGAAAGAAGAATTTTCTCGTGAGCTCGGTCGAGCTGGATTGGAAACCTTGGCGATCGTACTCTACCGCGCGCCTGTTTCGCGTCGAGAGATTGACCAGATTCGTGGAGTGAATTCGGGCTTCATCTTGCGCTCGCTCCTTATCAGAGGGCTGGTTGAGCGAGTCGAGGGTGTGGCAGGAGAACGTAGCTTTAGCTACCAGCCGACTCTGAAGCTCTTCCAACACCTCGGTGTGACGCGGAAGGAAGACCTGCCAGAATTCGACAAAGCTTTCCAGTCTTTGGAGCAATTTGTAAAAACTGATTCTAAAGAAGAAAATGCCTGATAAAACTTTTCCCATCATTGCGGTTGGAGCCACGCTTTTCCTTGTACTAGCTGTCTTTTCTTTTAATTTTAAAACCACTTCAGAGGAGCCAGTTTTAACTCGAAACAAAACTCCTTTCCCAGAAATTTCTCTTAGAGCGAAAAGTGTTTATATCTATGATTTGAGAGCCGATGAAGAAATTTTCTCTCTTAATCCTGACGAACGTCTGCCACTAGCATCACTGACCAAGCTTATGGCGGCTTCGGTGGCGTACGATCTCTCACCAGACTTCGGCACAGTGACTGTGACCAACTACGCCCTCGATACTTATGGTGATAGTGGGCTTCTGGTTAGTGACAAATGGTCTCTGAAAAACTTGCTCGATTTCTCTCTGGTTACTTCTTCTAACGACGGTATGCGAGCAGTAGCCCTTTCTCTCGGCGCTCTAGGACGGTTGGCCACACCGGAGGAGCTGGTGGGGAGCTTCGTTACCGCCATGAACCAGAAGGCTTCTAGACTTGATTTGAAAAACACTTATTTCTGGAACGAAACTGGTTTAGATGAATCAGAGGCGAAGGGCGGAGCTTATGGGACAGCTCGGGATATCTCTACTTTGGTTTCGCATATTTTGTTTAACCAACCAGATCTTTTGGAGGCAACAAAGGAGTTGGAAGTTGTTTTAATTTCAGATCAAGCTTCCTACCTGGCGAGAAACACCAACTCTCTAGCTAGAGAGATCCCAGGTTTGCGAGCTTCAAAGACCGGCTTCACCAACGCGGCCGGGGGCAATCTCACCTTCGTTTTCGATCCGGAGATTGGTCGGCCGATCGTTGTGACCATCCTCGGTTCGACAGCCTCAGGACGTTTCGAGGACGCGCGGAAACTGATTGTGGGCACTCTAGATTATCTTAAAACCAACTAAATATGTGTGGCATCACTGGCATAACTGATCTCCAGATAGAAGATTTCGAAGAAGCGATTCAGAAAATGACTCGCTGCATCGCTCATCGTGGTCCAGACGACGACGGATTCTTCGTCGACGAGCATGTGGCTCTTGGGATGAGGCGCCTCGCTATCATCGACCTCGAACACGGACGCCAGCCCATCTCCTCAGTCGACGGTCGTTACATCATCTTCTTCAACGGGGAGATTTATAACTATCAGGAGCTTAAAGCAGAACTCAAGAAAGCGGGTTATCAGTTTAAAACCGAGAGTGACACGGAAGTGGTTCTGAAAATGTTCGAAGCCTACGGACCAGAAAGCTTCTCTCGTCTGCGAGGAATGTTCGCAGTCTCTATTTATGACAGTTTGCAAGGCCGAGTTTTCCTGGCTCGGGATCATTTCGGTATCAAGCCTCTCTACTACTGGAAGCGGGGGAACAAGATTGCCGCCTTCTCTTCTGAGGTGAAAAGCTTTTTGTCTCTCTCAGGCTTCAAGGCTGAGGTCAACGACTCCGCAGTTTTCCACTACTTATCTTTCCAATACAACCCTCTCGAAGAAACCTTCTTCAAAGGAGTTTACAAGCTCTCGCCCGGTCATTATCTCGCTATTGATCTAAAGACTGGCGTCTTCGAACTCAAGCGGTATTACGAGTTTCAGTTTAAGCCGAACACAGCTCTCGATGAAGTGGAAACCAAGGAAAAGA
>CAYOPK010000059.1:0-2557 GCA_964405855.1 uncultured Candidatus Saccharibacteria bacterium | reverse complement strand
TACAACTGGAGTTGGCTCATCCATATCGATCAGGTATGAAAGATAGCGTCTCAAGGTGGTCAAGGTGCGGTTAATAGAGTTACTCGAAAGATCTTGCTCCGCTTTCTGGCCACTGGCGGTCCGGCGGTCAGAGGAGTTCAGATAAGCCTTGAAGACCTCCAAGGTCCTTTTATTAATATCCTTAAATTCCATCTTGACCTCCTGGGTTAGGAAAAGGGAGAAGACCGTCAGATCGATAGAGTAGTTGTAGTAAGTTTCTTTAGAATAATTACTGGCCCTGATCGAAAGCAGGAAGTCATCGAAGAGGGGAAGGGTGGTTGAAGCGATGTCTGAGATCTTCTTTTTGGTCATTTTGTATATAGGATAAGTGAGTATAATATCTCTAATACTCACTCTATATACTACCAGGAGGTCTCTCGGAAGCCAACTTATAAATGTGGATAAGAATCCCTGAAAATTATTTAAATCTTTAATTCCCCTGTCACACGTATCCGTCTGCTGACGGATCGCGCGGCCCCACCTCACTCGCCTGCGCTCGCTCCGGTCGATTGCTCGATATAACATATCGAGCACTCCCCCGCTTTTTTTGGATCTTAATAGGGGAGTCGGAAAAATTACACAACAAAGCGAGGAAATTAGTCCAAGAGTCCCGAATACCACTTGAAGGTGTAATGCAGGAGCAGATAAGCTGGCACATAGATAGGTGCGAGGATAAAGAAGATGAGGATCTTGATAATTTTCATAAATTTATGGTGTGTCTACTGGATGTAGGCCCAGATAGCGAGTACCGCCGTCTTCATCCAAGCTAGAAGTTCCTTTATATAGTAAAGAGTCCCCTGCCCTTCTGGACTGCCGAAAAATTCGAAGATAGAAAAATCGAAAAAGTATTTCAACGCCGCCAGGGCAATGACGACAAGCAGGATAATCTCGATAAATCCGCGGTTATGGCTAGAAAGCTCTTTGTTCATATACTTAGTTTACCCCTACACCCTATTAGAATCAATTAGATAGCTGGGAGGTAATCAAGTGGGTTGAGGTAGGCCTTGAGATCAGCGATAGGCACAGAGACCTGCTTACAACCACGACTCGTAGTGAACTGCCTTACCTCCACGCCTTGGCTAGCGAAGAGACCGAGGTGTAAGTGTGGACCAGTAGAGTAACCAGAACCGAAAACGCGAGGTGTTCCACCAGAGTAGCCTATCACCTGTCCAGTGCTCACCGCTTGACCTTTCTGCACCATAGAAGCCGAAAGGTGTGCATACACAGTTGAGAGACCATTACTGTGACGAATGAGAATCCAGCGACCATAAGAGTAGCAACCTTTCTGTTCGTCAGTATTGCCTGTACCTTCCACCACTCCTGAAAGCACCGCTTTCACTGCCGTACCTTGGGAAGCCCGGAAATCGATGCCGTTGTGACCCTTACCCGCATAAGCACCAGTTCTAGAGAAAACGGTATCGCCGAAAGTTTGAGTGAGATAAACTTTGTCTAATGGCCAAGCCAGAACCCCTTTTCTCTTGGTGGGAATAAGTGATGGGTCGAGCGTAATACGGAGTTCAGATTCTAAACGATACAAGTCTTCTTCGAACTCTCTCTGACGACGAAGATTCTCGGCGAGCATGGCTTGATACTCAGCTTCCTTGTTCTTCGTCTCTGCAAGTAAGCGCTCTTTGGCCTTCTGACTTTCTTCTACCACTCGTCTCTGTCCAGAAAGTTCTTGTTGGAGAGAAGCAATCTCTAAACGATTCTTTTCTTTAGCCTCTTTCTCAAGAGTTAAAGCAGATTTCTTCTCCCGGAGATAGGCCACCTCTTCTTCGAGCTTGGCACCAAGACTGGCCAGAAGGCTTCTATCTCGCCAAGTATCCGAGAAACTGACAGAAGACAGGAGGTCGAGCGCTAGTGAGCGAGAATCATACTGTGAGAGAGCTTGGATAGCTGAGCCAATCGCCCTCTCGTGGGCGCCGATCTGACGCTCGGCAGCATTCATATTGTTCTCCAGCGAGCGGATGTTAAGATCGGTAGAAGCAATCTTCGATTGGGTAACCTTGATATCATTGGCGAGCTTTCTCTTCGAAGCGTCGAGGGACTTCACCGCAGTACCAAGAGACTGACCCTCGCGCGTGATCTTATCCAAATCTGCCTGGAGACGACGCTGCTCTTCGAGTAAAGCTTCTCGCTCTCTCTTCACTGTTTCTATCTGGTCGAAGAGAGCAGAAGTGTTGGCTTCTACTGGAATGATCGGCGTAATAAAAAATAAAATAAAAACTAAGCTGAAAAAAAATTTCTTCATTTATTTATTCAAAGCCGTGATGGCATTTTTAATCCTCGAGAGAGTTTTCTCTTTCCCTAGAATTTCGATGAGAGTTAACGGATCAGGGGAAGCTTCCTTTCCAGTCAGGGCATAGCGGAGTGGCCAGAGGGCGCTCCCCTTCCCCACTGTCTCCGCATAAGCCATGACATCACCACCTTCTTCAATAATTTCTAAAATTTTTTCCAGATGACCTCGCGCTGATTCGGGGCCGTCTTTTTTCCAAGGTAGTTTCTCCAGATCGAGCTC
>CAYOPK010000058.1:0-2785 GCA_964405855.1 uncultured Candidatus Saccharibacteria bacterium | reverse complement strand
AACTGTTGCGTCGTAGGTGGCGACATAGTTCTCCAAAATTTTAGATCCAGCACTGGCTCGATGTCCTTCGAACAAAATGTTGTCTTTGATAGCTATTGTCTTGCCACTCAGTAGCCCTTCGGCATAAGGTTTAGCATCGTCAAAAACCTCAAGGAAGGCGTGAATATCCCCATCTTTGGCTCTAATTTCTTCAGGTGTCATAAAATTTTCTTAACCTTAATGAAATCACCTTCTCGAGCAGGGGCTTCAGCCAATAGTCTCTCGGTGTAAACCCCTGATTCGTGCCCCTCGCCATCTTCTCGCATGACGTTCCGCAACGCATAGCTGTCTGTTGTTGGCTGCGAGTTGTTGGTGTCCTTTGTGGCATTTTTGACTTCTCCGACATAATTCAAAATAGCCTCGAAATCATGCGAGAGCTTCTCGGCTTCGTCGTCAGCGATTCGAATCCTGGCTAGATTGGCCAAATTTAAGACCTTTTCCTTGTTCATAAGAAGCATTTTAGCACGAAAAAAGGCCGGGTTGGAGGAGTGCTGGGAGGCTCTCCTCTTCCCCGACCTTAACTAACCCGAGACCAACACTAGTCCATATAACAAAACTTCGCCCCGTTGTTATAGAGATCAGCGTTGGCCGACGATCCTACGACTCGAGAACGACGTTGGTCTTCAGCCGACTGATCGGCTTTGAAACCCCCTTCATGAGCACCAGGTAGCGTGTCTCCGGATGGTCGGGATCGTTCCCGACAACCATGACCTGTTCATTGCCACCCACAGGCGACCCACGTCGAACCATGTTCTGTGGAACCTTGAGACGGGCCGGACGGGGGGTTGATTGAGCTTCACCCAGCATTGGTATTCTCCGAACGAACGTTTAAAGTTGTGGTGATTACAGCGGACCGAGAGAATTCTCGGCGGCGGACGAGCAGTGTGCAAGAACACCTCCACTCATATTTATATCACGCTTATTGCACTTAGGCAATCAATTTCAAAAATTCTTCTTCGTTCAAAACTTTGACTCCAAGTGACTCGGCCTTGGCGAGCTTCTCTCCTGCCTCAGAACCAGCAACGAGGTAATTCGTATTTTTAGAAACCGAACCAGAAACCTCTCCACCAAGTTCAATGATTCTCTCTTTCGCTTCCTCGCGAGAAAAACTCTCAAGCGTGCCGGTCAGTACAAACTTCTGTCCGGCAAGTGGGGTGTCCAAAGCCTGGCTTTGGACAGGTTCAATCCGCACCTGCTTCAGCAACCGCTGGAAAAGCTTCTGATTCTCTAGATCAGCGAACCATTCCACCACCGCCTTGGTGACGATCGGCCCCACACCTTCGAGTTCCAAGAGCTCTGCTTCTGTTGCCTGGGAAAACTTCTCTGCTGTTTGGAAATGTTGAGCCAGATCTCTCGCTGTCTCAGAGCCGACCTGAGGGACGGAGAGCCCAGCAATGAAGCGCGCTAAGGTGACGTTTCTGGCCTCCCCTATCGCCAAGAGTAGGTTGTCGATAGATTTCTCCTGAAAACCCTCTAGGCCCACTAGATCACTACGGGAAATAGTGAAAATGTCGTCGAAGTTCGAGATAATCTCTGCCAACATCAGCTGTTCGACAATCTTCGGACCCAAACCTTCTATGTCAAAGACTCCACGCGAGACGAAGTGAGAGAGCTTGCGCTTCTGTTGCTCATAAGAGTTCTTCGCCACACAACGGTAAGCCGCCTGACCCGGGATGCGTTCGATCAGGCCATCCCCACCACAGAGTGGAAAATATTTCGGGAATTTAAATTTCTTCTCTCGACCAGTACGTAGTTCTGGCAGAGAGCGCACCACTTCCGGGATAACATCGCCGGCTTTCTGGATAACTACTGTATCACCAATACGGATATCCTTACGAGCAATCTCATCTTCGTTGTGAAGCGTGGCACGGGCCACAGTCGAACCAGCCACCAAGACTGGGCGGAGTACAGCCACGGGTGTGAGTACACCAGTGCGCCCAATCTGAAGCGTGATATCTTCCACCACCGTGGTCACCTGCTCAGCCGGGAACTTGAAGGCGATACCGAATCTCGGCGCCTTGCCGGTGTAACCGAGTTTCTGTTGAGCCGAGATTTCGCTCACCTTTACCACCACTCCGTCGATAAGATAATCTTCCCTCTCTTTCTTCTTCGTCCACTTATGCCAATACTGAATCACCTCTTCAATACCAGCGAAGTGCTCAAAGTGAGGATTAACCTTGAAGCCCAGTCTCTGAAGCAGCTCAAGTTCACCCGCCTGAGTCTCTGGCGTAGCCACCCCCTCTATTCTTGCTATATCATAGACGAAGTTATCAAGTTTTCTAGACTTGGTTACCGCTGGGTCCAGTTGACGAATCGAACCCGCAGCTACGTTTCGAGGATTAGCGAACAATTCTTCCCCATTCTTTTTTCTCTCACGGTTCAATTTGTCAAAGACGGTCTTTGGCATCCAAATTTCCCCCTCGACAACACAAGAAACTGGCTCCAGAAGACGAAGTGGGACCGACTCTATAGTACGCACATTCTGAGTCACATTCTCACCCACCTGGCCGTCGCCTCGTGTGGCAGCCATAACCAACTCTCCTTTCTTATAGGTCAGAACAACCTTCAGACCATCAATCTTCAACTCCGTGGTATAAGAAAAATTTTCACCCAGAACCTTCCTCACCCTCTCATCGAAAGCGCGCATGTCCTCCTCGGAAAACGCATCGTTGAAGGACCATTGAGCGATGCTGTGGCGCACCTTCTCGAACTTGTCCAGCGGGGCCGCGCCGGCGCGCTGGGTGGG
>CAYOPK010000057.1:0-2902 GCA_964405855.1 uncultured Candidatus Saccharibacteria bacterium | reverse complement strand
CCGGATTTTCTATTTTGGCATTTTTTCTTGTTTTAACCTCTACAAAAACCAACGTATTGATATCTAAAGCAACAATATCTATCTCCCAATGTTTGTATCGATAGTTTTTAGCTAATACCTTAAAACCATTTTTAACTAATTTTGGTATCAAGCCAATGTGGTCAATGTGTGCATGAGTAACAAATAAAACATCAATACTAGTAGGATCATAAAGAAACTTCTCCTGGTTGCGTTTTGAAGCTTCTCGACCGCCTTGTTCCATGCCACAGTCGATGAGCACTCTCTTCCCTGCTAGCTCAAGTAGAAAATTTGCCCCCGTCGTCGAACCAGCTCCGCCATAACAAGTGAGTTTAGCCATGATTCTGAAGTTTGAGAGCGAAACGCATACCGACAAAGGCCCCTAGAGTATCGAGTGCTAAGTCGTTGAAAACATCTAGACGATAACCTTCATGAGAATCTGTAATGCCGTTTACATATTCGAAAACCTCCCAAGCCACCCCCACAATAAAAACCAGTCCAACTACCAACAAAACCTGTTGCCAAAATCTCTCTGGTAAAAATCTTGCTCGCCAGAGCACAGCATAAGTGGCCAGTCCACCTATCACTCCAGCCAGAAAATGCATCAAAACATCGAACCACCAGTAAGACCAGTAGAGATAAAGGTAGATCCCTAGGAAATGCAGGAGGGCCAAGACTACGGAGAGTTGCAAGGCCAGTATCAGACTCTGATTTTTCTTTAACACTGGATCTATTGTAACAAAAAAACCCGACCGAAGTCGGGCTCTCTGTTAGGGTTATTCTGGTATTGCCCTAGTGGTAAAGACTAGGTGGGTGCCCTCAGTTGTACCCCAAGGGGTAGAACTATATGAGCTCCCTGAAAATGTTTTAGCTAGATAATACCTCAAATAACCCTACACACATTATAATCCTCTGGAGAAAAAATAACTGTGAATATCATCTAGACCGAAGCGAAAAAATATTTCGTATTCGACCTTATTTTATAAGCTCCGTTTGCCCCTACTCCAAAAGGCCGTCTAGATTCACATCATAAAGCATCTTTTCTTGCACCAGTCGATAATTCGTGATCTCTTCTGGGGCAAACCAGTGGCCAATTTCCATTTCTGCCTCTTCAACATTGCCTGAAGCGTGGATAACATTGCGAACTGCCCGACCATCAGCATCAGAAACAGCATAGGAGTCGAGGACGTAGTCCCCACGGATGGTACCGACATCGGAAGTTAAAGGTTCGGTACTACCGACGATTTTCCTCACAATCTTCACTGAATGCGCCCCCTCCCAAACCATCGCCACGACCGGCCCTGAGGTCATGAAGGTGACCAGATGATTCCTAATCTTCTCGTCAATCTTCTCATAATGCTTCTTAATATGGTCCGCAGTAGGCACGAGCATCTTCACAGCCACCAACTTCAGCCCCACCTTCTCAAAGCGCTGGATAACCTCCCCGATCAGACCGCGCTGAACCCCGTCAGGCTTCACGGCTACAAAAGTTCTTTCTTTTTTTGGATGATGTGTCATGAGGTTAATATTATATGACCTTTCTCGGTTATAGCAACGGTATGTTCGAAATGGGCACTGCGCGAGCCATCCTTGGTGAGAATAACCCAGCCATCTTTGCCAGTCTTGATGTTCGGCTTACCGACGTTTAGCATGGGTTCAATAGCGATAACCATGCCTGGGACCAATATCTCTCCAGTGCCCCGGACACCTTCGTTCGGTATAAAAGGCTCTTCATGCACCTCGAACCCCACTCCATGCCCGGCCAAGTCTCTGGCTAGGGAAAACTGCGTTCCTAGAGCCATCTCAGCTATGGCTGCGCCGATGTCACCCACTGTGTTACCTGGGCGGGCCTGCTCAATGCCGCGCATAAGAGCGAGTTCGGTTAGACGGAGAAGCTCAGATGAAACTTCGTCAATCTCTCCAGCACCCACAGTGATCGCTGAGTCGGTGATGAGACCTCCGTGCACCAGACCTAGATCGACGGTGACGATATCACCCTCTTCTATCACTCGCCCTGGCTCGTTCGGAATACCATGAACAATCTCGTCATTTATCGAAACACAGAGAGCCGCTGGGAATGGACGCTTGGCTCCAACGGGCTTGTAGCCCAAGAAAGCGGACTTATCTCCACCAGCCTCGATTAGACGCATAGCCTCGTCTTCTAGAGCGGCTGTAGAGACGCCAGGGGCCACCATAGCTGCCAGGGTACGGAGAATCTCGGCGTGCCGACGGCCGCCTTCTCGCATCACTGCTATCTCCTCCTCACTTTTAAGCCTGATAGTCATAGGCGGCTATAATATCAGAATGGACCTTCTCAATCGACTGTTCACCGTCGATCTCTAGAACTCGGTAGAAAGGGTTCGTTTTAAAATATTCTATGGTTGGAACCACGTCTCGATCATACCAATCCAGACGTTTATTGATCTTCCCTAATGTTTTATCATCGAGACGACCACGTTTGAGTAGGCGCTCTTCACTCCAAGCCCGAGAAACATCTAGGACGATAACCGTTGGTTTCTCTCGTCCATAAAACTCCATGGCTGAGGTTAAAACTTGGGCTTCTGGCTTCGACCGAGGTGCTCCATCGAAAACTAGGTGCATCTCCTCTTCTAACTCTTGAGTCAACATTTCTCCCCACATCCAGCAAGCCAAGAAGTCTGGCTGACGCTCATCCATCTCATAAGCCCGGCGAGAGAGTTGAGAGGAGAAATTTTCTCCACGTATAAACTTACGGAAGTGTTCACCAGTCTCGACATAGAGTATCTGTCGCCCTTTCTCATCGTCACGCTTGATACGATCTTTGAGCAGAGCGGCTTGAGTGCCCTTCCCAGAACCTGAGCGGCCGATGAAGATGATAGTGTGCAACATACATACAGCTTACAGG
>CAYOPK010000056.1:0-2922 GCA_964405855.1 uncultured Candidatus Saccharibacteria bacterium | reverse complement strand
CTGGTGGTCAGAACGTGAACAAAGTGGAGACTGCTGTCCGCATCATCCACAAACCAACCGGCATCGACGTCCGTTCCACCTCTCAGAGAAACCAGTTGAAGAACCGTGAGATGGCCATGAGCATCCTCATTGCGAAACTAGAAGCGAAGAAGGAAGAGGAAGAACATGCGAAATATTCTGCCGACAGGAAGAACCAGATCGGTACCGCCGATCGTTCGGAGAAAATCCGCACCTACAACTTCCCTCAGAACCGCATCACCGACCACCGCATCAAAGAGAACTGGCACAACATGGAGAAGATCATGCAAGGCGAGATCGATTCCATCCTCGAAGCGCTCGTAGACTACGACGGCACTCCAAAAACAGGGGAGGAGGAATAATCCCTCGGACAAGGTTCAACCTTGTCCAGAAATAGGGCTTTATATAAAGGGTTTTAGATGGCGTGCATTTTATGCTTGACAGAAAACTAGCTGTATGATATGATTAAAAAGGATCAGTGTGAGAGTACAGACTAAACACAAAGCCCAGCAGAAACTGTAAGCTAGCCCGAGGACAGGAGGAACTGAAACTAGACATTTCTCCAAAGGAAATCTACTTTCAAAAACCCAAGTCCAGGTCTCATTATGACCAAAAAAGGGAGCCGAAGGGAATACCGCTGATTGGTGAAGTGTTCAGGAAAGACTCTCAAGCTGACTCCGGTGGCAAGGGAATTCATTCAAGGAGCCCAAGATCCGGAAGAAAAGCAACTCAGGTAAGCAGTGAGAATAAAATCTGCTTTTGGTTAAGTCCCTCTGCCTATTAAGATAGGGCAGGCATGGGTAGGAGAGATACACCATTAAAGCCAATTCTCCACTGGGGGCTCGCGTCAAGCGAGCCCCTTTTTCTTGCCACAGGAGGGGATTTCTGCTAGAATCCGTGGGCTTAAAGAACCTTTTATTCGTTTAACCACTTAAGCACAAGGTCCCTAGGAGGGATCTGTCCCGAGCACAAGCGAAGGATTGCAAAAATACTAATGTCAAAAGATTCTAAAAAAATTATCGATAGCCTCTTCGAAGTTGGGGCGCATTTCGGCTTCGTAAAGGCGCGCCGACATCCGTCTGTTAAACCGTTCATCTTCGGTACGAAGAACAAGATCGAGATCTTCAACCTAGAGAAAACCTCTCTCGAACTCGAGAAAGCTCTCGAGTTTGTCACTGCTAAGGGCAAGGAAGGCGCTCTCGGCCTCTTCGTCGGCGGTAAGAGTGAGGCTCGCGAAGCTGTGACCAAAACTGGTCAGGGTCTCGAGATGCCATTTGTCGCAGGACGCTGGATTGGTGGTACTCTCACCAACTTCTCTGAGATCAAGCGACGCATCGCTCGTCTCGAAGAACTCACTACTCAGCGCGAGAAGGGTGAGCTAGCTAAGTATACGAAAAAGGAACGCCTCCTCATCGACCGAGAGATCGACCACTTAGACCTCCACTTCAGCGGTCTCTCGACTCTCAAGTTTATGCCGAAGTTTATGGTTGTCATCGACCCAAAAAAAGAGAGCATCGCTGTCGCTGAGGCGAAGAGAATGAAGATTCCAGTCATCGCCCTCTGTGGTTCTGACACGAACCTCCACGATGTTAACTTCGCTATCCCCGGAAACGATTCGTCTCGTCAGACAATCAGCTTTATACTAGATGAAGTCGTCAACGCTTATAAGACAGGTAAAGACCAGAAAGAAAATGATATCAACGGAACAAATTAAGGCACTGAGAGACGAAACGGGTCTATCCATCATGCAGTGCCGTGTGGCGCTTGAGGAAGCGAACGGCGACAAAACTAAGGCTATCGAACTATTGAAGGCCAAGGGCGCTGAGATTGCAGGAAAGAAGGGCGACAGGAACCTCGGTTCCGGCGTAGTTTCTTCTTATATCCACTCTGGTGACGCTGTGGGCGTGCTTGTTGAGCTTCTCTGTGAGACCGACTTCGTAGCGAAAAATCCTGAGTTCAAGAACACTGCTCGCGAGATTGCCATGCACATCGCAGCCATGAAGCCGGCTGATCTAGAAACTCTCCTCGCTCAGCCGTTTATCAAAGGCTCTGGCGAAACTGTCGGCGACCTAGTGAATGGTACTGTGCAGAAGTTCGGTGAGCGCACCGAGATCGGTCGCTTCACCCGGTTCTCTCTCAACTAAAGTAAACATTTATATGATTTCTTTTTCGCTCTTTGCCCTTTCGGGCATGACTCTGGCAACGCTTGTCGTGGCTAAAAGGATTGAAAATAGAAGTGGTAAGCGCTTTTTCCTTCTTCGCGCTATTTCGATGGGCGATACTCATATTCGCGACCTCTACCACCGAGGACTCGACTTCTACTCAGAAGGCAAAGACAAGTCTCTCTTCTTTATCAAGAAACAGCTTCCCCTCAAGGTGAAGAAAGGGCTCACCAAGGCTCAAACTCTCGTTCAAGAAAAGTTGGAGAGTCGCCTCGGTAATGTTCGTAACTCCCGTCTACTTAAGCGCCGGGAAAGCCTAAGTGAATTTTTCAAAAATATTTCTGAAGTCGAGAAGGGGGCTGGAGAAATCAACGGCCACATCTACCAACCAGAGCAGAGTGTGACCAGGCCAGCTGAACCAGCACCTCTTCCAGAACCCCTAGCTGTGCGCATCACACCGCCGACAACAGCGGTCACATTCAGCCGACCAGCTCCTACACTAAACACAGTTGAGACCGTTGAACCTGTGGTGAAGAAGAAGGTTGCCACAAGAAAACCTCGGGTGGCTCGCACTGCAGTGAAGAAGGCGCCGGTCATCCGTAAACGTCGACTCAAGGTGGTTCAGCTCACTGACGAACCAACAGAAGTTCTCTAGTGAGCCACCTCCCAGATTTGAACTGGGGACCTTCACTTTACAAAAGTGTTGCTCTACCAACTGAGCTAAGGTGGCGAAAACTGGAAA
>CAYOPK010000055.1:0-3078 GCA_964405855.1 uncultured Candidatus Saccharibacteria bacterium | reverse complement strand
GACAAATTTTGACAATCACGCTAAAGTATTGCCAGACAAAGCGGGATTCCCCCGCGAGTATCAGCCCAAGGAGGGCAAAATGGACATTGAGATCTATAGGAAGCATCTGGTTGGCAAGAAGATGTGGGCCCTAGGCAAGAACTTCAGGATCTATTCTGGGGAGATTGCTGAGGTTTCTGAAGACCCAAATTGGCACAACGGAGTTGTTAGGATGGTGCCGAGATATGGCCGCTGGGTTTGGTTGCTTCGTTCCAGTGACTGTCACATTGAGGATGAATCGGAAGGATTCGTTGTTTGCAACGATGAATATCTTGATGGTCACGGCTCTGTGGTGGAATTTGTGTCAAACACAATTCTTCCAGAACATGAACAAGTTCAACTTCCTGATGTGGTTAGTTTGATCAGTAAGTTTGGAACCTTCACACACGAGAGAGATTTGGTTGGTAGGTTTGTCAAAAGAGGACAGATTCGTAAGGAGGGAGATTCTCTTCGTGTAGAGCTGACAATTCTTCAGCCAAGGGCGGCCTGCATGTGCGACTTTGCGTGGAGAGTTGAGCAACTGGAGTCTATCACAAGGGGCTTGCAAGAACTTTTCGGTGTTCTTGAGGTGGAGTATGTTCATTGTAAGCCAAAGGACTACAAGATCGTCTCCATCGAGGTTGAGCCGGGTTATAAGGGCACACTTGATAGTTTATCGCCTGACGAACATCTCGATATATGTCATAACTACCCTGTTATTAGGGGGTTAGGTATGAGATGGACTGTTCACAGGTACTAAAGCTGGCTGGATTCCTGCGCTTCTCCAGAATAAAAAAGAGCGCTCCTAGGGAGAGTTGGCGGTCAAACTCACAAGCGTCGCAATCCCGCGGCGCTTTTTCTTATCTATTTCAACCCAAGTCTTCTTAGAGCTGTTTCGTACACTCGGCTTCGGAGATCAATGATGAATATTTTTATAACACCGTTTTTTATTTTAAAGATGGCTCTGTAGTTGCCGATACGGAATTTTCTGTATCCAGACAGGGTGCCGTGCAGTGGTTGTCCGTATATTTCTGGTCGTTTCGCCAGCTTATCTTCCAGGGACCTTTTTACCGCCAGTCGCCAAGGCTTCGGTAAGGCTGGGAGATCCAGCTTCACCACCTTGTCTGCGTACTCGATTATATAAGGCCCTTCCATGCTTTCTCGTGAGAGACCCATTTCTTAGTCGTTTTCTTCCTCTCCTCGGCCAGAGAGGCCCAGATCTTGTCTTCCTCGATCTCGATCATTTCTCTCAGCATGGCGATGGCCACGGCTGATTTTGGCTGACCACGGCGCTTAGAAAGAGCGCTGAGCATTTTGTCCTCGTGGGTGTCCAGGGTGATATTCAATCTCTTTTTCATTGTAGGCATAGGTTAAGTGTATCAAAAGTGTATCACCTATACAAGACGTGTGCAGAGCTATTCTATTTCACCCCATACTCCCCCTTGATCTTCTCGACCTCCTTCTCTTCTTCGCCGGCGTTGGCGTCGCGAGCTGTTTTACCGAGCTTGAGGAGATCGCTTAGCTCCAGAGCGTGGAGTTCGGCCACTCTTGCTTCCAAATATTCTTTTGTATTGAGTTCTGGTTTCTCCAGCACTTCACTGAGAAGGATTTCTAGTATCGCGCCGATGTGCGGGCCACCAATAGTACCAGTGAGCTTCATAATATCTTCCCCGTTCACTACAAGTTGTTTTACAGAAATAGGATCGCGCATGACTTGCTCCACCATAGCGTGATATTTACGCAGACGATACGGCGCTTCCTTGGGCCGACCCGTGCCGATACGATCCGCAGCACGCATGTCCATGAGGTCCCAGATCAGTTCCGGTCCCACGTTCCGCACCATACGTCGCACAGCCGAGAGTGTGATAGCCTCGGTGTCAGAGAAGAACATGTGCCAGCGCACGATGCGATAAACTTTATCAATAATTTCTTTCGGGAAACGCAGATCCTCGAGAATCTTCTTAGTGAGACGCGCGCCCACTACTTCGTGCCCATAGAAAGTTGGCTGGCCATTCTTGATGGCCTTTGTATGAGGCTTGGCGATGTCATGGAAGAGCGCAGAGAGGCGGACGTGGAGTGGGAAGCCTTTCTTCGCTGCGTGGTCCAGAGAGCGCAATAGATGCTCCCAGACTGTGTAAGCGTGAGCCTGGTTCTGTTCAACTCCGATCCCCTTCTCGAGTTCGGGTGAGATGTGGCGCAGAACGTTCAGTCTCGCAGACATGTCGAGCGCGATAGCCGGAGTTTCTGACATGACAATCTTCATAAACTCGTCCCGGATGCGTTCTTTGGAAATGTTTTCAAGCAGATCGGCATTTTTTTCGATCGACTGTTGAGTTTCGTGTTCAATAGCAAAGCCAAGTTCAGAAGACAGGCGGAGAGCGCGCAGGATGCGCAGAGCATCTTCGCCGAATCGCTCATCCGGCTTCCCTACTGTCTTGATAAGCTTCTTTTGTATATCATCCTGTCCCCCGTATGGATCGACCAAGTTCAGACCTTTTCCTAGTTTCAGCCCAATAGCATTGACCGTGAAATCCCGGCGCGCCAAATCTTCTTCAATCTTGTCGGCCCAAGAAACCTGGTTCGGGTGCCGTGAGTCGGCGTACTCGGACTCCAGGCGGTACGGTGTCACTTCTATAACCTTTAAGCTCAGATTTTCTGAATCTGTTTTTACTCCCACAGTGCCGAAGTCGTTTTCGTAGAAAGAGTCCGGGAAAAGTTGCTGAATTTCTTCTGGTGTAGCGCGGGTGGTGATATCCCAATCCTTGGGTTCCCTGCCCAGTATCAGATCGCGCACACAACCTCCGACCAGATAGTTCTCGAACCCAGCCACGGTTAAAACCGATGAGACCTCTCTCACCTCTTCCGGAATCTTGAATTGTTTATTTTCCAACATCTTGTTTACACTCAGCTTATCATTGTGCGTCTAGAGGGACTCGAACCCCCAAACCTTGCGGCACAGGTACCTAAAACCTGCACGTCTACCAATTCCGTCATACCCGCTTGCCCCGTGCGTATAGCCGAACATTCTCAAACTGAACACGAGCCTTTTTGCAGCAGCGC
>CAYOPK010000054.1:0-3138 GCA_964405855.1 uncultured Candidatus Saccharibacteria bacterium | reverse complement strand
TTTGACACCAACACCTATAAAGGCGTGCCTATTGGTAATCTGACCTCGCAGATTTTCGCCAACATTTACATGAATGAGTTTGATCAGTTTGTTAAACATACATTGCGTGTGAAAAATTATGCCCGCTATACCGACGATTTCATGATTGTATCAGAAGACAGGATATACCTTGAAGAACTATTGCCAAAATTACAGAACTTTTTAAGGGAAAGGTTAAAGCTCGAGTTACACCCAAATAAAATATCCATTCGTAAATTCCATGAGGGCATAGATTTTCTGGGTTACGTTATTTTTCCCCATTACCGGTTGCTACGCTCTAAAACAAAGAGACGAGTGCTGAGAAATATCCGCAAAAGGATGAGGGGTTACCAAAATGGCCTGATCTCTAAAGACAATCTGCGTCAGAGCTTACAGTCTTATCTCGGCGTTTTATCCCACGCAGATGCTTATGAGCTTACAGAAGATCTGAAAAATCAGGTTTGGTACTGGGCCAAAGAATAGAAACCAATAGCTAAAGTCTTAAAAGTTCGGGTGTCCCGTTAACACCTAAGTAAGTGGGGCGACCTACTTACTTTTTATTTGGCTTCAAATAAGGGTAGTCGGGTCACTCCGATACTTAGTTTTCTTGGCGGAGACGGTGAGATTCGAACTCACGAGGCCGTGAAGCCTGCCTCCTTAGCAAGGAGGTACGTTAGACCACTCCGACACGTCTCCAATACCGACCAATTTAACACAAAAAGGTTTTAATCCCAACGCTTTACCTTGGACTTCAGATATGTATGATGGTGCCCAGACAGAAACGAAAATAATAAGGAGCTGTAGCCTATGACGATGTCGACGATCCAGCTGAACAGGATCCCTGAATTCAACAACATCCACCTGTACTTCGAAAGCGCGCAAGACTTGCAGGAGTTCCTCAAAGAACTTCCTGCTGACCGCTACCCACAGAGCGAACTGAAGCGTCTGCGCCTCATACCTCAACTGGAAGTCTGGTTGGAACAGAGTGGAGAGAACCGCCGAACCTTTTTCGGCCTCACCCTCATGCACACAGTTCCAAGGGGCGGCAGGTGGAGAAGGGCAGAACTCTTCAGATGCCTGGCCATCAAGATGGCTGACGGCGAGGTCTATGGATTCAAGTCCCCACTCATGAACTTCGAGAGAGGCTCATCCTGACCCGGCGACCCGCACCTTCGCGCCCCACCCGATTCGATCGGGTGGGGCGCATTCTTTTTCAAAATTTATAAGAAAAGTCTCACCACACGCAAAGTTTCGAAAGAATGTTTACCATCGAACTTTTCAAACACTGGTGAGAGCTTGCCGTCGTCGAATTCTACAAACACCGCTTTAATATTTTCGAAATCCTTCCCCTTAGGCTTCAGATGCTCAATATCCGGCAGAGTGCCTAAACCTTTCAACTTCTCGAGATGCGAAATGATGGTGCCCAGAGACAGCCCCCGCTCATCGGCTGTTTCGGAGACAGTCATACCACCAGCAATAAGCCGACGCGTTACCTCATGTGTAGCCTCCCTCACCTTCTTCCCTCTCGCGAGTTTCTTCGACCCAGCCTTAGACTTTTTACCACCGAAGCGGAGAACGAGCACTTCGTCATGCTTTTTCGAAAGATTTTCTTCCCCCATCGCAGAGAGCGCTTTCCTCGCCGAGCCAGACCACTCACGGAACTTCTTGTCATCAATAAGGATCTTCGGGTGGACAGAGAGAGCGGTCTCGTTGAGCCCCATGAGTTTAAGCCCAGAGAGCGAACGCAGTCGCGAGAGCGCCACATATCCCATGCCAGGTTCGAAGGCGTCCGAGAGATCAATCTCCGCTGCATCAAGTGTCATCCCCTGACTCTTGTGGATCGTCACCGCCCAAGCTAGACGCAGTGGCACTTGTGTCAGAGAAGCTTTAACCGCACCGTTTTCCTCCAGACGCCACTCCTCCGGAGAAGCGGTGATCACGTCCCCACCGAGAGTTCTAACTACAGGGAATCCATTATCCTCGTCGAAGCTCTCTACCACTCCCCGAGTACCGTTGACATACTTACCCAAGAGAGAATTCTTTATAAACATCACTTCCGCACCAACCTTGAGTGGAAGGCTCTCTGGTACAGAGGAATTTCTCTTCAAAGTTTCCACCAGCTTGCCGAAACCTTTTGTCTCCACGTGGAAAACTTTCTCGGCCCCAGAAAGTTTCGCCAACTCTGACTCATTGATAGCGTCAACATTCACATTCCGCACATAGAGCTTAGTAGCCCGCCCACCAACTTCTGGATCTTTCTTGTACCGAGGGCGTAAGTGAACCTTGGCCTCCTCACCAGCTTCCCCACTCCTGATCATGTTGAGCACTTCTAACAAGGCATCGCCACTCTGCCGAAACTGCTCTTCTAGATAACATACCTGGAACCCGCCTTCCTCCCACGCGTGACACTCATAAGCAAATGATTTCTCCCGACCTCTCCCGACAGAGACAGGTGGTAGCTGGAAGAAATCTCCACACAAGATCACCTGCAGACCTCCAAACGGTTTCTCTGACAACTTCACTCTACGAGCGATGCGATCGACAGCGTCGAGCTGATAAGGGTGGAGCATCGACACCTCGTCGATAATAAGCACATCTGTTCTTGAGAAGTTGCGCCTGATCCTTTCTTTCCCGGCGATCTCCTCTACCTCTTCATCAGTGAGACCTTCTCTCACCCCCAATCCGGCGAAGGAGTGGAGAGTTGATCCGCCGAGATGTGTCGCAGCAATACCGGTCGAAGCCGTGACCGAAACACCAACCCCATAGTCTCGCAAATGATCTATATAACTGTTGAGAAGATACGTCTTGCCGCTCCCAGCTGCCCCAGTTAAGAAGGTGTTGTACCCTAGTTTTAAAAGATTGAGAGCTTCGGCTTGAGTCATGTCCCACCTATTATAAGCCGAGGATGAACATGTTAAAATATGGCCACAAGATTTTATGCAACCCACCTCTCTCCTTACCTCCGTTCTCCGGATTGCCGAACCTCAGAAAAAGGCCCTCAAACGTATCGGGCTCGAGACAGTCGAGGATCTGCTCTACCACTTCCCTCGCTCTTACAACGACTCCGCTGGCGTAAGAGGTATTGGAGATCTGGTCATGGGAGAGAAGGCGGTGGTCTTC
>CAYOPK010000053.1:0-3286 GCA_964405855.1 uncultured Candidatus Saccharibacteria bacterium | reverse complement strand
ACTGTCCGATCCTCGTTTCTTTCCCCGCGGATGGTGACTGAGTCTCGAGTGATGGAAACGTCGAGATCCTCTGGTCTAACGCCAGCAACCATCGTCTTAATAACGATTTCAGATGGAGTGTTATAAACGTCGACAGTCAACTCAGCTTCTTCTTCGAGATCTTCGATAAGATTAGGTCTTTCACCTCGCCCAAAATTGGTGGGTTCAATGTGTACCGCCTCATCTTCGTCCTCAAGCTTGACCGCACCGGTCAATCTTTCAAAAAAGCTTCTTCTATTTTTCATACTTGTTTAATTATAACTCGTTATGTTCTGGGCGCAATCTCTTTGCACGTTCAAATGTGAGTAGTAGACAAATAACTCCCACCCAAACTCCGACAAAGGCGAGGGCGGTGCCAATTTCTCCATAAGAGACGATGAGGATGTTGAAGACGATATGGATAAGTATGGCACCAGCTAATCCAATGAAAAAGGCTTTAATTTTTTTACCTAATGGTTTGTAAAACGAGAAGGCCAGCATGACGCCAATAAAGCCAGAAGCAATGACGTGGAGCAGGCTGGCTCCAATGAAGCGGAGATTCCCCGTGAGAATACTCTGAGGGATGTTCTGGTCTAGTAGAGGCCCGAGGATGAACAGTGTATTTTCTAGAGCTACGAAGCCGAGAGCGGCTGTGATCATATAAATGATGGGGTCTATCGGCTCATTGTCTTCGATCGAGTGTAGCCCGCTGAAGTAGCCCGCGACAAATTTGAAAACCTCTTCGAGGATAGCCCACAGAATAATAGGCACGATGATCCACAGAGGGCCAGGGAAAGCCATGTCCACTGCTTTCTGGAAAGGTAGGACGAGAATCACCGAGACCATACCAAAGAAAAAAGTTTTCAAGATGAGCCTGTCAGGCTCTGGATTCTTGCGGTCCTCACGCAGCCAGAAAAGTAGCCAAACCAGGGCCGGTAGAATACCTCCGAGCAAGGCATAGATTACTGTGTTGGCCATGGTTCGATCATGAGCAAATTATCTTTTTTAAGTTCGGACCAGATCTCCTCGGTGACGAATGGCATGAAAGGGTGGAGAAGCTTGAGAGAGTTTTCCAGCAGGTGATGGATGGTGGGTAGTAGGGATGAGTCCTTTTTACTTTCCTCCAAGATCTCATCAGCCAGACGGTGCCAGATGTAGTGGTAAATTTTCTCTCCCGCGAGGTGGAAGCGGTAGTTCTCCATGTCGTCTGTAACATCTTTTGATAGAGCTTGGAACTCTTCCACTAGTTCCGGCTTTAGTTCCCGGCTCTCTGTGGGCATCGAGAGAACGAAGCGAGTCATGTTCCAAACCTTGTTGGCGAAGTTTTTATAACCTTTGACCTTGTTCTCATCGAACTTAATATCACCACCAATAGCTGTACCGATCATTAGTCCCATGCGAAGCGCATCAGCTCCGTATTTGTCAATCATTTCTATGGGGTCGATGCCATTGTTTAGCGACTTACTGAACTTCTTGCCATCCTTAGCCCTTACTAAGCCGTGGAAAACAACTTTCTGGAATGGTATTTGTCCCAAATGGAAACCACTCATCAGAATCATCCGGGAGACCCAGAGCGATAGGATTTCATAAGCGGGTGACATGAAGCTGGTGGGGTGGAAGCTCATCAGGTCCTTGGTTTTTTCTGGCCAACCAAGTGTTGAGAAGGTCCAGAGAGCCGAAGAGAACCAGGTATCCAACACGTCTTCTTCTTGCCTCCAGTCTGCTCCTGGGGATTCTATCTGACAAAGTAGTTCCTCACCTCGATACCAGACCGGGATGCGATGCCCAAACCAGATTTGTCTCGAGAGACACCAGTCTCGGAGGTTCTCAACCCAGTGGGAGTAGGTTTTCCGGAAATTTTCCTGAGGCATATCGACGGCCCCACTTTCAATAGCGGAGAGCATGAGTTCCTTGAGAGTGATTTGCTGACCGGATTGAATTCCAGGGATTTCCGAGTGGGGGATGGCAAACTTTTTATTAACCGAGAGCCACCACTGGAGCTTGGGTAGAGGTTCGATGACGGCACCGGTTCTCTCTGAGAGTGATAGATTCTGCTTCACGTCCTCCTCTTTTTCCATAAGGTTTTCAGCTCGAAGCCATTCCGCCACCAGTTCGCGGGCCTCGAGAGTTTTCTTGTCGTTCAGGCGGCCAGGGACGCTCATCTTGGCATACTCGTTTATCACCTGAGGGCGTGGTAGGTTGTGGCGCTCAGACATTTCCCAGTCGATGTGGCTGTGGGCAGGAGTGACACCTAGGGCGCCTGTGCCGAACTCGGGGTCCACGGATTTGTCTGCCACCACTTTTATGTGGATAGGCACATCGCAAAAAACCGCATCGTATTCCTGACCCACGAACTGCGAGTAGCGTTCATCATCAGGGTGAACAGCGACAGCTACGTCACCTACCTTGGTCTCTGGGCGTGTGGTGGAGATGGCGATAGGGAAGTCTTTGGAATATTTGAAGGTATAAAGTTTCGCCTGGCGCTCCTCATAAACCACTTCATCGTCTGAGATGGTGGTCTGACCCTTAGGGTCCCAGTTGACGATACGATGGCCACGGTAGATGAGGCCGGCGTCGTACATATTTTTGAAAGCGGTGAAAACGGCGAGCTCTCTTTTATCATCGAGCGTGTAAGCATAGCGAGACCAGTCGAGTGAGGCCCCCATTCTTTTCACTTGGCTCAGAATCGTATCCTCACTATTTTTCGCGAATTCAGAAACCCTGCTGACCAGTTTTGCGCGACCCAGGTCATGTCGAGAGAGCCCTTCTTCTTTTTGAATATTTTTTTCTACACGAGCTTGGGTGGCAATGGCAGCCGAGTCGGTGCCGGGAACCCAAAGAGCCTTCTTCCCCCGCATGCGGTGGAAGCGGATCGCGGTATCTTGAAGCGAATCTTCGTAGGCGTGGCCGAGATGAAGAATGCCAGTAACGTTTGGAGGGGGGAGCGTAATGGTGTAATGATCCTCTCGCTCACCCGGCAGATTATCAGGATTGAAGTACCCACTAGCCTCCCAGATTTGGTAGATTTTCCCCTCTGTTTCCTGGGGATTGTAGGGCTTGAGGAACTTCTCGTTCATAGGTTTTCCCATCATAACATAACTGTTGTATGGAAGGACCCGTAGTTTAGGGAGTATAAGGGACAAAATTTACAAAGTTATTGTCCGATAAGGTTAAGAGACTTTATCTGCAGCTGTAATAGCGCGAATAGTAAACTCCAAAGGAAATTTTTGAACTTTAAACATTCCAATAATTTCTTTAAAGGACAAAA
>CAYOPK010000052.1:248-3463 GCA_964405855.1 uncultured Candidatus Saccharibacteria bacterium | reverse complement strand
GGCCAGAAGAAGCGCTTCTCCGGTGAACACGGGCACTCCAGAGTGGCTGGTCCACCCAAGGCGAAGAACCAGACCTTGAGAACCACCCCGCGCTTCTTGAACGGCCAAAAACTCTTCAACAGATCCAACATGGTGCGCCGCCTCTCTCTAATATTTCTGGGACTAATCTACTAGTCAACGTAAGAAAAATCAAATGCGCAGACTGATGGGCAAAAGGCATTGGGTGAAGTGATCGGGTGATACCGAAAATCATATATTTGAGTACAATAGTACAAATGATAGGCATCGCACTCATAGCTCTTGGAGAAATATTCAGCCAAATAGGTACCTCTATAGGTAAGTATGAAGTGGCCCACAAAAAGGAGAGCTTGTACGCTATGGGGTTTCTTAATTCTATATGGACAGTTTTATTTCTACTACTTATGTTCATCTTCTGGCGCGGGGAATTCGTATTTTCGCCTGAAAGCTTGCCGACCTTCGCCGCCAGAGCCGTGCTCGAGGTCATATTAGTTTTTGTGGCTCTGCATGCAATTCTAGAAGCTGACAGGAGCACCTTCTCATTCCTCCGAGTCCTGACCATTCCTTTCCTGCTACTAGTAGATGTCTTCCTGGGATACAATATTTCTACGAATCAGATGCTGGGCATCTCTGCCATTGTTGTGGCGCTTCTTTTCCTCTTCATGAACCACGGGCTTAGCCGCAAAGGCAAGCTTCTATCACTTCTAACAGCCTTACTCGCGGTAGGCACAATTTCTTTATATAAATACAATATAACCAACTTCAACTCGGTCGAAGGTGAGCAAATAGTGATGCATGCCATCATCCTCATCGCACTTGTGCTTACCGCATGGATTAAGAAGAATGAAAATGTCTTCAGAACACTCACCAATAAAACATTCATCCTGCAGTCCGTTGCAGGCGGCTTGGCGAGTGTTTTCATAAGCTTCGCTTACGTCTTCGCGCCCGCATCCATCATTACCACAGCTAAACGCTCGCTAGAAATCCTAACCTCAATGATATTTGGCCATTCCTACTTCCACGAAAAACATTTTGGAGTAAAGTTAACCGCCTTTCTACTGACTGTTTTCGGCCTCTCGATAATGTTCTATTGATGCGCGAGTGATGAGCTCGGCCACGGATAATTTCTTGCTAGAAATTTCCTCGGCCCCGGCTCGGCCCGTCGGCCTGCGCCTTTCGAGTCCCACCGAAATGTCCACCGGACATTTCTTCACTCGCAAGCAAAAATCCCCTTTCGGGGATTTCTTGCGCGAGTGATGGGACTCGAACCCACGGCCTCGTCCGTGACAGGGACGCGCTCTAACCAGCTGAGCTACACCCGCATCTCTGGTGTGGATGTCTTTACCAAGACATCCACAATCTAAGAAACTACTATAAAATACCAGATTAAACGTGCTTAATCAATTTAGTGTCGGCGGAAGGACTTGCACCTTCGACCTTGGGCTTATGAGTCCCACGCTCTAACTACCTGAGCTACGCCGACAAGAGAGTAGGAATAAGAAAGCTCGCTTTCTTATTATCTACGAACGCAGTCGGCGGCACCTCCGCCGACAAGAAGAAACTATACCTCAAAACATTGCTTTCCTCAAGAAAAAATGTATAATTCTTTTTACTTTATAGCGGGATGGAGAAGTAGTATCTCGGGAGGCTCATAACCTCCAGACCCAGGTGCAAATCCTGGTCCCGCAACACTTAAATTATCTCGAACTCTTTGAAAACGGATTCGAAGAGGGTCACCACCCTTTTCGCCTCACGCTCGTTTAGATCGAAGTCAGAACCCGAGTGGGCGATCCGATTCCTAATCTTGTGTGCCTCCCAGGCATTGTCTAGGGTTAGCATGTCAGAAGGTTCCACGGCCTTCAACCTATCCCCCACTGTCTCTCCATGATAGCCAGAAGCCTGGAGTAAATCCTCGAGCATAATATCCGCCTCGATGATAGCGAGGCGCCAGTCAGCCGGATTCTCAGAATTAATATGTTTCAAAACGATCTCCCATTTCTCGTTCAAAACTGATTTCTCCATCTTAGTCCCTCCTGAGGGACCTGGGTCTACGACTAGAGGGGCGTACATCTTATCAACCAAAGCTCCCACCTGAAGCGCCTTGATTTTGCTATAAATCCCGAAGGCGATACCTAGCCCCACAAGGAACACCGCGACACCCTTCCAGAGACTCCAGAACCAGATAGCAAAAAGTTTCAACTTCTGCCAGAAACTTAGAACTCCAGAAGCATCGACTGAGTTGAGGTAGTTATTGAACCTAACCACCATTGCACCCAAAATAAGGAGCACCACAAGCATGATCATCGTATCTTGGAAATGATCCTTGTTGAACGGCGATGGAGGTGCTGGTGGTTTCTTTTTATCGTCGGCCATAATACTTATTCTCTCATAAATTCCTTCCCTACAGTAAAGAGGACATCCTCTCGACCCAGGTCAGCCATGAGCTGTATGCCTAGTGGTAGTTTGTCGGCAAAACCAGAGGGTAGAGAAATGGCCGGCATTCCAGAAATGTTTGCTGGTACAGTGAATATATCTGCCAAGTACATAGAGAGTGGGTCAGAAGTTTTCTCTCCAACCTTGAAAGCCGGGGTGGGAGTAGTTGGTGTGAGGATGAGATCAACTTCCTTGAACTTCTCTCGTAATTCATCGGTAATTATTTGTCTCATTTTAAGAGCGCTACCATAATACTCATCATAATAACCAGCAGAGAGGACATAGGTGCCAAGAATGATTCTGCGCCGCACTTCTTGACCAAAACCAGCCCCACGAGTTTCGAAATAATCTTCGATCCCAGTCTGCCCCTCTTTTTTCAATCCATATTTCACTCCATCGAAACGCCCCAGGTTAGAAGAGGCTTCGGCCGGCATAATGATGTAGTAGACAGGCAGAGAATATTGAATGTGAGGCAACTCCACATTCACCACCTCATAACCCAAGTCTTCGAGCCTCTTCACTGCCTCTGCAAAATTCTGCTTCACTAGGGCATCCACTCCCTCACTCTCAACGAAGGCTCTGGGCACACCGATCCTCTTCTTCAGAGTAGTTTTCTCTCCATAAGTTTCTGGAGAGATCGTCGTACTATCGAGTGGGTCCTGCCCCATTATCACTTGGTAAATGAGCTCAGCATCAGTCACCGTCTTGGTAAATGGCCCAATCTGAGCCAGAGAAGAAGCCAGGGCAATTAGCCCGGAACGAGA
>CAYOPK010000052.1:0-238 GCA_964405855.1 uncultured Candidatus Saccharibacteria bacterium | reverse complement strand
TAAGTAGGCTTCAGCCCTACGACTCCACAGAAAGAAGCTGGCTGACGTATAGATCCGCCCGTATCAGAACCTAGAGCTATGTCGACCATTCCAGAAGCTACAGCGGCAGCCGAACCACCTGAACTACCACCAGGCACTCGCTCGAGATCATGAGGATTCTTGGTCACACCGTAAGCCGAGCTCTCGGTGGAACTGCCCATAGCAAACTCGTCCATGTTGGTCCGGCCGACTATGGTGG
>CAYOPK010000051.1:2315-3608 GCA_964405855.1 uncultured Candidatus Saccharibacteria bacterium | reverse complement strand
TGTCTGCTGATGGTAAGGGTATCGATATATATAAATATGTCACATTCTTAACTTCCGGAGTGAAGGCTCTCGCTTCCAAGGTTGAAACACTGGTCGCTCGCATTGAAGCTCTTGAGGCAGCACTTCTCGGTACTGACTATGCGGTTGGGGAAGATGGCACTGTCGCTGTTTCCGAATCATTCCTGGCTTCCCTCTTTGACAACACTATGACTCGCTTGGCAGACATGGGAGTGACCATTACCTCATCCTTCACTCGTATCAACAGCCTCTTCGCCTCGACTCTCACTATCGAGAACGAGCTTTGTGTCGAGGATGTTTGTATCTCGAAGGGTAATCTGAAGAATCTCCTCCTTCAGTACGGTGGTGTTTCGGTGAATGCGTATTCCGAACAACCAACAACTAACAACCAACCACCAACAACAGATGAACCTGCGCCCGAACCAGCACCAGAACCTGCACCTGAGCCTGAACCTGCGCCGGAACCTGCGCCCGAACCTGCCCCTGAGCCCGAACCTACGCCAGAACCCGCACCAGAACCAGTTGTAGGGGAGCCAACTCCAGAACCAGAACCTGCGCCGGAACCAGTGGTAGAATAAATACTATGGAAAATAAGGGAGAAGAGATTTATAATTTTCAATTTTGCAATTTTCAATTTACAATTAAGGTTCAATGATCAATGAAAAAAGATCAAACGGGTTTGATTTAGAAGAAAGAACCGCAAAGTTCGGTGAACAAGTAATAAGTTTTTGTCAGAAAATTAAAAGGGATAAACTGATAGAGCCCATTTTAATTCAATTGATTCGATCTGCCACAAGTGTCGGGGCCAACTATATGGAAGCGAACGGAGCAAGTTCTAGGAAAGATTTTACAAACAAGATATTTATATGTAAGAAGGAGATCCAAGAAACAAAGCATTGGTTACGAATGTTGAAAAGTTGCTCAATCGATAATAGGGAAGTAATAGAGAGGTTGTGGGGAGAGGCTCATGAGTTGAATTTAATTTTCCAAAAAATTGGTTCTAGTTTAAGAAATTGAGTAATTGAAAATTCTTTGAAAATTGCAAAATTGAAACTTGAAAATTAATCCAGTCGTGATATAATAATTAAGGATGTCAGATAGTTGCTGTTGGTGCCGCCTACGCGCAAGCTTCGGCGTGCCAATAGAGGAAAGTCCGAACTTTCAGTTCTCTGTGCATGCATATGCGTGCAGGGAACAAGCGTAGCAGGTAACTCCTGTCGGGGGTAACCCTAGAGTTGAGAACAGAAACGATCCGGTTTAGTCCGGCTGAAACGG
>CAYOPK010000051.1:0-2215 GCA_964405855.1 uncultured Candidatus Saccharibacteria bacterium | reverse complement strand
TGATACAGAATTCGGCTTATAGTCATCCACACAAATCCACCTATAAAAGGGTGGATTTGTGCTAAAATATTGGTATTAATCAAGTTTAATTTTAGAGTTCTTATGACCAATACTTACCGACCAAGTTTCCTGGTGATTGTATCCCTAATTTTCTTATTACCACTCTTTTTCGTACCAGGTGGCTCACTCGATTTGGGCAGCGCCAAGTCACTTCTCATCTCACTAGGAGTGCTACTCGGCTCACTCTTCTTCCTTTATGAAAGTTTCCGTTTGAAAGAAATATCTGTACCGAAGCACTATCTCATGGTGGTTACCGCACTTCTACCTCTCATTTATCTCTTGTCGGCCCTACTTTCGACACCATCCTCTCTGTCGCTCTTCGGTTACAATTTGGAGGTCGGAACTTTCGGCTATATTCTCCTAGGCTCAATGCTCATCGTCCTCGCTTCGGTCATTTTCTCTGAAACAGCTCGAGCTCTCCAAGCTGTTCTTGCTCTCTACGGCGCGCTAACACTTCTTGCTCTTTTTGTCCTAGTGAAGATTCTCTCTGGCGGTGAGTGGCTCGTCCTCGGGAATTTCTTCGGCAACATGGGCAACCCTCTGGGTGCTTGGACAGATCTGGCGCTCGCCTTCGGCCTGCTTTCGGTCCTGACCATCCTCGCGCTTGGCATGTTGCCGATGAAGACTCTCTTTAGGGTAGCTCTTTACGGACTCTTGGTTCTCTCCACAGCACTTCTGGTGGTGATCAATTTCTCCACTATATTTTTCCTGACACTAGGTTCTTCAATCGCTCTCTTCTTCTACTTCCAAAGGGTAGAAAGAAAGTTTTTGTCCTCAGATCATAGTGAGTCAGGTCAGTCGACAGGTTCAACTTGGGCACTCTTGGCGTTAGGTTTTATTTCTCTGCTTTTTATCATTAACCCAGCTATTTCTGAATCTCAGGGTCGACTCTCCGATGTTGTCTCAAGAGCTTTCGGAGTGGCCAATGCTGAAGTACGCCCAACACTCTCTACGACTCTCAGTATTTCCAAGGCGGTTCTTTCTCAGGATGCTCTGCTCGGTTCTGGACCGAACACTTTCTCCAGCGACTGGCTAGCTCATAAGCCTGCCAATGTGAACGCTACACCGTTCTGGTCTACCACCTTCCTCTTCGGAGCAGGCTTCATACCGACTCAGATTTCAGCTACTGGTATCGCCGGTTCGGTTCTCTGGCTAGCTTTCTATCTGCTTCTTCTTGGCCTAGCTTTCAAGCTTATCAGTAGAACTCCAGAAGGACGGGCACCAAGGTTTGTGACTATGGCTGTTCTCCTCACCTCGCTTTATGTTTGGATTTCGGCACTGCTCTATACACCTTCGAGCGCAGGGCTGATGCTAGGTTTCGTCTTCGTCGGCGTGCTTCTCTCAATGAGTCGTGAGAGCGGCCTCTTGAGTGCTTACACATACTCGTTTAAGGAGGGCCCGAACAAGACTCTAGGCCTGTTTCTTATCGGTCTGGCGACAGTGGGAGTGCTCGCCTTCGGTTGGGTCCAGACGGAGAAGACTCTTGCCTCTATCCATTTCCAGCGCGCCATCGATCTCTCTGGGGTAGAAAATGCTGATGTTGCAGTGGTCGAGGAGCAGTTGCTCAAGGCGATCGACTTCGCCCCTCTTGATGTTTATTATCGAGCGCTTTCTTCTCTTAACTTCTCTCAAGCCCAAGCCCTCGCCAACTCAGCCACGGGCACCCCTGAGACGAACCAGGCTGCTTTCGAAGAACTGTTGGGAAGGAGCATCTCGGCTTCTCGAGCGGCTGTCTCGGTCAACCCTACTGGTTATATGAACTGGGTTTCCCTTGGCGGCATCTTCAGCTCTCTGGTGCCAGAGCCAATCAAGTTAGAAGGCGCTTATGAGAATGCTCAGTATGCCTTTGGTGAAGCTTACAGAAGAAACCCTGCCAATCCGGAGATCCCGCTTCTTCTTGCCCAGCTAGAGATCAACAAAGGTAATATTGAAGAGGCTCGCTCCTACATCCGCTCATCTATTGCTCTGAAGGAAGATTATGCCGACGCCTATCTTCTCCTTGCTCGTCTGGAGGTTTCTGAGGAGAACCTACCGGTTGCTATCGCTTCTGCCGAAAGGTTGGCCGCTCTTCTCCCGGACAACGCTGGAGTGCACTTCGAACTTGGTCTTCTGAAACAGGCCAATGCCGATCACTCTGGTGCCGTCACCTCATTTA
>CAYOPK010000050.1:0-3640 GCA_964405855.1 uncultured Candidatus Saccharibacteria bacterium | reverse complement strand
TGACGCTATCGAAGAACAAGAGAAGATTATAGAAAAGGAGGCTACGACTCCACACTAAACTAGTTATTTCTTCGTCTTCTTTGGTTTCTTCAAATTCTTTTGCTGTCTGTTGTTGCCTTTGGCCATAATTAAAAAATTAAAATTATTTTTACAGCTTTAATTATAACCTTGAGTGTATAATTAAAGCTAATGCAAAAAATTTTCCTGGGGTTGAAATCGGTGGTCGCGGTAGGCTCCCTGATCTTCCTAATCCTTCTGGGGTACCAATTTTTCTTTAAAGAAGAATCACCGGTCTATATTGCGGAAGTGCCGGAGGAGAAAGAAGAGGTGAGAGACGAGACCTTGAAGCTCATCTTCGTCGGTGACATGATGCTGGACAGAGGAGTTCGAAATTCTATTTATAAAAATTATGGAGGCGATTACAACATCCTCTTCGAGTATACAGGTTATCTAGGAAGTGCTGATCTGGTTATAGGCAACCTCGAAGGTCCAGCTTCTGACCTCGGCAGGAATGTGGGGAGCATCTATTCATTCAGGATGGAGCCAGAGAGCCTGCTCGCCTTGCAGAGCGCTGGCTTCGACGCCCTCTCTATGGCGAACAACCATGCAGGAGACTGGACCAGTGCGGCGCACCGGGACACGGTGAGGAGGCTCGTGGCTCTAGGTATCACCCCACTAGGCCAGGGAGAAAATCTAAGCGAAGCTCTCTCACCGAAAGTGTTTGTGAGAAAGGGGATCAGTCTCGCTCTCTTCGCTTGTAGTGATGTGGGACCGGTCTGGATGAAAGCAGGAGAAAACACGGCGGGCATCTTGCTCTGTGATGAAGCCGGGCTTCTGCCAGCTCTAGAAGAGGCTAGAAAGAATTATGATCACGTCATCGTCATGCCTCACTGGGGTGATGAGTACGTCGGCTTCAGTGACAGACAGAGAGCTTTCGCCACCAGGTTCATCGACCACGGTGCCACGGCTGTCATAGGCCACCATCCTCATGTCGCCCAGGCTAGTGAGTGGTATGGGGGCGGGTTCATCGCTTACTCTCTAGGTAACTTCATCTTCGACCAATATTTTTCCCCAGAGACTATGCGAGGCCTTGTGCTCGAGATGACCGTGGGGAAGGAGGGGATTGTCTCCGTGGACTTCAAGGTTTCTGAGCAGAATAAAACCTTCCAACCACAACCTCTGAGAGATCTGGAACCTGGGGATATTATAGAAAATGGGGTGATATAATTAATTTATGGAAAATCACAAACTCTTCACCACTACCATACTCATCCTCTTTGCAATATCGGGTTTGTACTACTTCACTATGGGCAGGGAGAGAGTAGAAATTTCTGAGATTAACAGCTACCAAGAATGTGCTGACGCTGGGTATCCGATAATGGAATCCTACCCAGAGCAGTGCGCCACGCCAGATGGGCGAAGCTTCACCCGCATTTTGGATGATAGCGAGGTAATCGTCCCTCCTCCAGCTGGGGGCGATGACGAGGTAGTCTTTTGTACTCAAGACGCCATGCAGTGCCCCGACGGCTCCTGGGTCGGTCGTACGGGCCCGAGATGTGAGTTTGTCTGCCCCTTAGAGCCAACGAGCGGTATTCAAGGCACAGTGTGGCTAGGCCCTACTTGTCCAGTGGTACAGAACCCTCCAGACCCCCAGTGCGACGACAGAGTCTTCCAAACCAGTTTAGCTCTCTACAGCTCAGATGGGATGCTTATAAAGTCCTTTAATTCTGAAGCTGATGGCACCTTCCGTATCTCAGCAGCGCCGGGCAAGTATAAAATCGGCCCTGTTTCTGGCAGGATCACTATGCCCAGTTGTCAGGAGACCGGAGTGATAGAAGTTAAGAAAAACCTCTACACTCAAACAGAAGTTCAGTGTGATTCGGGTATAAGATAAGAATTTAAAATTGTCCGCATAAGTAGAAAAGATGAGTGCGTCAACCTGGCAAGTTGACGCACTGCAAAACCGTAAATATATCTTGATTTTGTATCAAATTTACGTTTTTAAGCACCCGGCCATAGGTAAAACCGTGAAAAATGCGAAAAAATCGCAGATTTTCACGTTTATGTTGACAAAAGCGTGAAAATGTCTATCAAGGTGTCGCTCATAAGGTGCCGAAAGATTTGCAAAAAGTCCTGAGTTCGAAAAAGCTCACCGAGATATGGAATAGTCTAACCCCACTAGCCCGCAACGAGTGGATCTGTTGGGTGGTGTCGGTGAAGAAAGCAGAGACTAGGCAGAAACATTTGCGAAGGCTCTCAGAAGACCTCTCTGCCGGCAAGCGTCGTCCCTGCTGTTGGGCTGGGTGCCCGCATAGGTAGAAATAGGGAAAGAAAAAGGGCGGCTCCAGCGGAGCCGCCCTTTGCGATGCGTGGGTGCGAGCGTCAGGTCGACGCTTCGGCCGTACCACGATGGTACTGTCCGGGCGGCGGTTTCCATGACTTGATGTCGATGACCTTGATGCTCATCGGCATGCGGACGCGCTTCGGCGTACCGCCACCAGAGCCACCACTGCCATCACCGCCGTCGATTTCGTCCTTGAACCGCCTCGTCTCGAACAACGAGAGGGCGACGAAACCAGTCATCATGGTGAGAAACATGATGACAGCACCGGCCCCGAAGTCGACCCAGTTGATCGGCCCGAGAGCCATCCACTGCTCGGCCACCTTCTGGTGACCATCCCGCGTCATGTACACCCACACACCATAGAGAACAACGAACAATGCGAGGAACACCCCCGCCTTCACACGTGCATTCATACGGACCTCCGCCGAATACCATAACACAAGTTTATTAAAATGCAAGGGATAAAATGATAAAAGTCGATATTTGTAGAAAGTTGGGATCTATGGAATAGTACCCTTAGAATCAGTAGAGGAGTAGATGATGACGAATTTCCTTCAGTCTCACTACAACGAGTACCGCAATGCCGGAGGTGACCACGACCTATACGTGGTCTGGAACGACATCAGTGAGGAGCTTGGTGATCGGCTCCGCCAAAACTTCGAAGACACGCATCCTCCGGTCTCCGAGGAGAAGAAAGGGGAATTCATGAAGAACCTCGAGAAGGAGGCTGCCACGTTGAGGTTGAGCGACGACCTGGATTGGCTCCTCGGCACCGGCCGTTTTAGCCAGTAGACCGCCCCGTGAGATGACGCGCTTGCGCGCTATCTCACGGGGCTTTTAATTTCCCCCAACCCCCTTTGTTGTCTAGCCATCCAATTTGCGTGAGTTAATCAGTTAGTTCCAGACCCTGATCCCTTGTGCTAGCATGTAAATATGGATGAGGCGAAAGTTCTAAACGAGGTCCATAAGCTTATCTATACCTATGGTCTAAATAGGATTATTCGATACGGTAAAGAGAGGGCTGAAACCCACCAAACCCAATCAGTAGCAGAGCATATAACCAACATGCTTTTCTGCGCCTACCACTTTAGAGATATTGAGGATCCGGAACACAAAATGGATTTTGATAAAGTGGTCAAGCTTATATTGATGCATGATTTGGGTGAGATTGAAACTGGAGATATTGTTACCAATGTGAAGACTGAAAGCGATCGTCTTAAGGAGGAAATTGCTATAAAACAAGTTGTCATTAAGAGCCCTGATTTCGTGAAAAGAGAGGTTGAAACTAATTTTGCA
>CAYOPK010000049.1:0-3686 GCA_964405855.1 uncultured Candidatus Saccharibacteria bacterium | reverse complement strand
AAGAAATACGGTATCGTTGACAAGATTTTATAACAGCAGTATTCTGAGGTAGTTCACTTATAAAAGATTTACTGAAACGTTTCCCGTTCCCTCCCGAACTTCCGTCCCGACTGTAATTCCGGATTGTCTAAGTCTAGAAAGCTAATCAAGCTAGCCAAGCTAAGAAGCTAACTAGCCAAGCTCCCTCCCGTTATGTCGTTAAAACTCGCGCTTCTTCTCGCATTGCTCGCCGCATCAGCCGGTATCGGCTTCGGTTATTTACTGCGCCTGATTATCTCTCTCGGGAAGAAGGGCTCCGTGGAGCTCGACATCCAGCGCTTGGAACTCCAGGCCAGAGAAGAAGCTCAGCAAGTTATAGACGAGGCTGAGAAACGCGCGGAAGAAATTTTTAATAAAGTGCAGGCGGAGCTGCGCGAGCGGGAGACTCGTCACAAGAGTGCCGAGGATCGCCTGATCAAGCGCGAGGAACTTCTGGACAAGCGCCAGGGTGAACTCAGTGCGGAGGCCGAACAACTCAAAGCCAAGCTCGCCGAAGCGAAGGTTCTCGAGGAGAGGGTCCGAGCTCTGGCCGAGGCTCGCACCGCCGAGCTGGCTCAGGTTTCTGGTCTCTCCCCTGAGGCCGCGAAGGAAGAATTTTTCAAACTAATTCAGAGCGAGTTCGAAGAGGATTTTCTCATCCGTATGCAGAAACTAGAGACACAAGGTGCCGAGAAGCTAGAGAAGCGTGCGCAGGAGATCGTCTCCACCACTATCCAGCGCCTGGCTACCTCCATTCCTGACGACATCATGGCGACTCACCTCACTCTGCCTTCTGATGAACTGAAGGGCAAGATCATCGGCAAGGAAGGCAGGAATATCAAAGCGTTCGAACGCGCGACTGGTGTGGAGCTCATTGTCGACGACACGCCGAACTCTATCACTCTCTCCTCCTTCGACCCTGTCCGTCGCGCGGTCGCTAGTCTCGCTCTGAACAACTTAATCACCGACGGTCGCATCCAGCCGGCCAAGATCGAAGAGTTCGTAGAGAAGGCGCAGAGCGAGGTGAATAAGATTATCAAAGAGAAGGGCGAGGCCGCCGTACTCGAGTGCGAGATCTACAACCTAGATCCGAAGCTCGTCGCTATCCTCGGTCGACTCCACTTCCGGACTAGTTATAGTCAGAACGTTCTCGCCCACTCGGTGGAGATGGCGCACCTCGCTGGTATGATCGCTGGAGAGGTCGGTGCGGATGTGGCGGTGGCCAAGGCCGGTGCTCTGCTTCATGACATCGGCAAGGCCTTCGACCACGAGGTTTCTGGCACTCACGTAGAGATTGGTCGCCGGGTTCTGCAGAAGTTTGGCGTCTCCGAGGAGATTATCAAAGCCATGCAGGCCCACCATGGCGAATATCCTTATGAAACTGTCGAGTCCATCATTGTCCAGACGGCAGATGCCATTTCCGGCGGGCGCCCTGGGGCCAGAAGGGACAACCTCGAGCAGTATGTGAAGCGCCTCCAGGATCTAGAAGCCATCGCCACCTCCTTCCCTGGTGTGGACAAGGCTTATGCCCTACAGGCTGGCCGAGAAATCCGAGTTTTCGTCACTCCAGAATCTATTTCTGACCTCGAAGCCAAGAAAATGGCTCGAGAAATCGCCCTCCGGATAGAAAAGGAGCTTAAGTATCCAGGCGAAATCAAGGTCAATGTGATTAGAGAAGCTCGCGCCGTCGAGTTCGCCCGATAACTGCACCATTTTTAATAAAATCTGGCTACTGGTAGCGGTAAAATATGGCTCGAGATATAATTAAAGGGAGTCTACAAGTATTGGAGATTCAGCTTTATCAATAATTAATTAGCTAAATGAACAAGACAGACATTGCGAACGCGGTTCACCAGAAGATTGGTGGAACGAAAGTTCAGGCAGAAGACGTTGTCGACACCATCATTGATGCAGTTGTCTCCACTCTCAAGAAAGGAGGCGAGGTTTCAATAGCTGGTCTCGGTATCTTCTCTACCAAAACTCGCGCCGCTCGCCAGGCTAGGAATCCTCGCACTGGTGAATCGATCTCGGTGCCAGCCATGCGCGTACCGAAGTTCCGCCCAGCCAAGGGGTTGAAGGACGCGGTGAAATAGAGGGAATAAAAAATGAAAACGATTTTCGTGACTCTCACAGCCCGACTGGGGCGAGAGAGCGAAATTCTCAGCAGAGAATTATCGCGAGTCTAAGAAAATCGTTTTTATTTTGCTAAACCCTTTCCTTGCTTGTTTTATCTTCGTTCTGTCGCTACACTAGTAGAGTAACGGAAGCATAAATTTACCGAAAAAATGAAAAATTCAAACTTAATGATTGTGGGAGGTGTGGTGGTTCTCGCCCTAGCTGGCTGGCTTATCTTTGGTCGCGGAGAGAGTATGGCCGTACCAGTGGGTGAATCTGTTATGGGTCAGTGGCAGAGTGAGCAGGACATTAAGCTTATTCGTGAGTTTAAGGCCGACAACGTCGTGACTGACTGGTACGACGGCACCGAGGTCTTGACCGGTTTCTGGGAGATCTTCGACGGTGGTGAGGCCCCAGCTTCTCTTCTCGTAAACGACGATGAGGAGTCGGTTTACATTCGTATGACTCTGACTGGAGAAGATATAGATTCTCTTTACTTCCGAGTAGTTGAGGTGACCGAGAACACTCTCGAGCTCGCTTACATCGGCCCTGGTGGCGTGATGACCTTCACCCGCGTCGGCGCTGAGGTCGAAGAAGAGGAAGCAGAATAAGTTTCCCGTATCAATTAGTTTCTAGTAAAACAACCGGCCATTGGCCGGTTGTTTTATTTTATAAGCCCCCAAGCGGTTTCGAAGAGGGCGCGTTGGACATTGGCCAGAGCCCTGTTCTCGATGATGACAGAAGTTTGGTCTGTGTCGAACGACACTAGCGCCACGCGATCTTGGTAGATAAGCATGTGTCCGCCGATTAAACCAATTTGCTTCGCGAGCTCCTCTGGGATAAATCTGATATCTCTCAACTCCTCAGCTCTCTTCTCACGAAGTTTCTCTCCTTCATTATCGAGCGGTGCAATAATACGTCCACGGATACCACGCTTCACTCTCCTCTTCACGAAGAAAGAATAATATTCTGGGAACACTTCGTAGAGTTCCTTGATCGAGGTGAAGGCCAGCACCTCTTCAGGCTCGTTTTGGAAAATGTCTTCGAAAATTCTCTTGATACTCTCACGTCCCTCGAAGAATCTCACCGTCGGCCTGTTTTTATAAATTGTCGCCAAGTCCCGTAACTCCCCCATGACACCCTGGACAGCCGAGGCTTGGAGCCGGAGCTTCTCGAGCAGAGTGCGAGGATCTTCTGGCACATAGAGAGTGTGGTTCCCCTCTTTAACCTTACCCATCAAGCCCTTTTCTACCAAGTCTTCCATAATGCGGTAGATGGTGGGTCTAGGGAGGAAGGTCTCCTTGGCCACAGAAGCTGGGGTGGGTTTCCCCACCTCGAGAGACGCCAAGTAGACCTCAACCTCCTTTCTGGAGAGGCCTGGGTAGGCTAGGATTTGTTTTAGGGAGTCTCTGTTCATTTTTTGGACAACTTAGATATTAAAAATAGCTTAACATATAGGTATTTTAAGCGCAATTCCGGCATAAAAGTCTGAAAAGAGGACAAATTTTGACAATCACGCTAAAGTATTGCCAGACAAAGCGGGATTCCCCCGC
>CAYOPK010000048.1:2607-3844 GCA_964405855.1 uncultured Candidatus Saccharibacteria bacterium | reverse complement strand
AAAATGAGAGCCTCGCGAGCGATAGCGATAGCCGTTTCTTGATGGTCCCCAGTAATCATGACAACTTTGAGGCCAGCTCCTTGAGCCGAGAGAGTAGCTCCGCGCACTTCGGGACGCAGGGCGTCCCGAAGGCCGAAGAAGCCGACGAAGACGAGCTCAGCCACTTCTTTTTTCTCCAACTTGTCTGTTTTAATTATTTTCTCGGAAACAGCGATGATACGCAGAGCTTGTTTAGAAATCTCTAATATAACTTGTTCGAGATTTTCTCGCTCGGCTTTGGTGAGTTTCTTTTTCTTCCCGCCAATTATTGAGTGGGTTGAGAGTTTGAGAATAACTTCTGGTGCGCCAACCACAGTGAGAGTGTGACCCTTCTTACTTTCTCCACGATGGAGGGTGGCGTGGTACTTCTCGGCATAGTCGAAGGCTAGCTCGGCGATAAGTGGTGAATCTTGCTCGAGCAGGGCCTTCTTTAATCCCAGCTTCTCGGCCAGAACGAACATGGCTGCTTCAGTAGGATCCCCAGTGATCTCCCAGCTCTTGGTGGCTTCTGCATAACGGACGCGCGCCGAGGCGCAGAAACCGGCAAGACGAGCCAGGCGCATCAGAGTAGGTTCGTCTTCGAGGATCACCACTTCACCTTCTAACCTCACTTCACCCTTCGGTTCATAACCTACTCCACCAATCTCAAACATTTTTCCGTCAGCATAAACTCGCTGAATCATCATCTCATTTTTCGTAATTGTGCCCGTCTTGTCTACAGCGACCACACTGGCTTGGCCGAGAGCTTCGACGGCTTGGAGGCGTTTGACCAGAGCATTCTTCTTCCCCATGCGCCAGACACCAGTGGCGAGAATAATAGTGAGGGCGACCGGTAGACCAGATGGGATGGCTGAGACTGCCACTGAAACGGCTGTGGCGAACATTTCCTGAGCTGAGTAACCATAAAGAAGGCCAAGGACGAAGACGATGATACAAGTGAGGATTGTTGCGCCGATGAAGATGCGCGAGAGGTTGCGAATATTCTGCTTGAGAGGCATCTCCGTGTCGATCTGAGCTACTTCCTGGGCAATTTGGCCGATGAAGGTTTCTGCCCCGGTGCTGACCACCACCGCCACACCGTTTCCGGAGACTATGTGAGTGCCTTTGAACAACATATTCTTCCTGTCTGGGGCGGATAGGTTGGGGATGGGCAGGATGCGTGGGTGTTTTTCGGAAGCCACTGATTCTCCGGTCAGAG
>CAYOPK010000048.1:0-2597 GCA_964405855.1 uncultured Candidatus Saccharibacteria bacterium | reverse complement strand
TGCTGCTCGACTCTCTCGATTTTGGACTACTGGATCTTTAGATTACTGGCACTAATAAGGCGAGCATCGGCTGGAACCTTCTCTCCTTCTTGAAGGATGATGATGTCACCAGGCACCACTTCCGCGTCTGGAATGATGAACTCCTCAGCTTCTCGCATGACAGTGGCTTTGGTTTCGACGAAGTTTTTCAGCGCAAGTAGAGTGTTGCGTGCCTTACCTTCTTGGATAGCGCCGATCGCCGCGTTGAAGACAAGTACGGCGGTGATAACAATACTGTCGGCAGCTTCGCCAATAAAGAAAACGACCACTCCGGCGATCAGCAGGATGTAGATGAGTGGGTCGGCGAACTGGCGGAGGAAGATAACGAAGAGATTATCCACCTTAGCTTCCGGGAGTTTGTTTGGACCGCGAGATTTCCGCCGGTGAAGCACCTCGTCGGCAGAGAGACCTTGTTTGTTCGTATTGAGAATTTTGAAAATATCCAAAATCTCAAGTGCATGCCACTTGGTTTCCATTCACTTTATTATACACACAGTTTTGTATAAATTTTTGTTTTAATGTAAATTGTCACTAGATTTCTCCTTGCCGGAGTGGCGGAATGGTAGACGCGCACGACTCAAAATCGTGTCTCGAAAGGGGTGGAGGTTCGAGTCCTCTCTCCGGCACAAAGTTGTTTATTGTTGGTCGTTGGTTGTGTGTTAGAATTGATGCATGTCGCAATTCTATAACGATGCTATTTTCTGGATTGAGGTTGATAAAATCAAGCCGAATCCGTTCCAACCCCGTCGCGATTTCGACGAAGCACAGCTGAAGAGTCTCGCAGATTCCATCCGACAGTACGGTGTGCTCCAAGCGCTGGTGGTGACGAGGAAAGAGTTCGAGAAACCCGATGGTGGCTTAGCGGTAGAGTACGAGCTGGTGGCTGGTGAGCGTCGCTTGCGTGCTTCCAAGCTCGCCGGCCTCCTCCAGGTCCCAGCTCTCATCAGAACTACCGAAGATACCGACCTGATGAAGCTGGAGCTCGCTATCATCGAGAATATTCAACGTGAGGATCTCTCTCCAGTCGACCGAGCCCGCGCCTTCGAGCGTTTGGTCAAGGAGTTCAGTCTTACCCATGCTGAAGTAGGGAGGAAGGTGGGCAAGAGTCGCGAATATGTTTCGAACACTCTTCGCATTCTTATGTTGCCAGAGTTTATTCTCACCGCTCTTTCTGAGGGTAAGATTACCGAGGGCCACACTCGTCCACTCATGATGCTCATCGACCGTCCACAGGAGCAGGAAACTCTGTTCAAGGAAATTATTTTCAAGAAACTTAACGTGCGTGAGGCCGAAGGTATTGCTAGAAATATTGCCGTCGAGCGTGCTAGGAAGCTTGTCGATCATGAACTTATCGAGATCGAAGGGCAGTTCAAAGAGAAGCTCGGTACCCGAGTGAGAGTGGAGAAGAGGGAAGAGGGTGGGAGAATTCTTATCGACTTTTTCAACAAAGAAGATTTGCGTGCTCTGCTCGAGAGGATTGATCGTGAGATACAAGCAGAAGCTCCAGCGGAACAGGTGGCCGAAGAAGCGCTGGCGCTGACCGAAGAGGAGAAGATCGTGGCCGAGGACAAGCCGAAGGCAGAAGAGGAAGACGAATCTCTCTACTCGGTTTCAAACTTCAGTATTTAAGCCAGTTTTTCTATTGACTTTTTCATATTAAGTGTGATATACTACAAGGTAGAGGTTCGGGAATGACCCCGAGCGTCATCACAGGAGAGTTCCATGCAGGCACAGAGTTTTTCGGAAGTACTGAACGATCTCGGCTTCGTGTTCATCGGCACGGTGGGACAGAAGAATGTCTTCACTGTTGCCAGTGATGGCAAGCTCCAGCTCACCGATGAGCTGGGCCTTCTCTGGGAGATTCCGGAGGAACGGCTTGCCGACGAAAAGAAATGCGAGCTGTGCGGAAGGCGTCAGTACGTCTCCCACATGTTCGCACCCCAGACCCTGCACTAGGGTCTCGATGGTTAGAAAAAGGGCCCCGGCGCGCATGCGCGCCGGGGCCTCTTCTTATTTATTTTTTCTCTAACTTATGCGGGTTGTGGTTTGGGCATTTTTTATCGCTACATCTTTCTGGAATGGTTTTAGTGCCATCCATCATCAACGCTCCGCAGACTTCACATATAGCTCCCGTCGGCTTGGCCTTGATAGCATACTTACAGTCTGGGTAGTTGGAACAGCTGTAGAAAACTCCGAACCGACCTCGGCGCTCGGACATGAACCCTGACTTACAGGTTGGGCACTCTACCCCTGTCGAGTTGGCTCTCTCTTGTTCCTCATCCTTTTTTATATATTTACATTTTGGGAAGCGAGAGCAAGCAGTGAACATGCCGAACTTGCCCTCGCGTGTGACGAGGTTGCCTTTCTCACACTTCGGGCAGAGCTCACCAGTATCTTTGGGGCCTTCGAGAGCCTTACCTTCCAAAGTTCTCGCACCAGCACAGTCTGGGAAGAGTTCGCAGGAGTAGAACTTACCACCCTTACCAAGCTTCATGATCATACCTGCTTCACAGATTGGGCACTTCATATCCGCTGGAGCAGAGCCGAGGTTGGTGATT
>CAYOPK010000047.1:0-3941 GCA_964405855.1 uncultured Candidatus Saccharibacteria bacterium | reverse complement strand
TGCTGACGATCAAGTTTGATGAAAATATTGAGAACTAGAGCGGTCATAATAAGAGCTAAGACAACGAAAAGAACGGCACTCATCGTCTCTTTAGGAGAAGCCAGGGCTAAATCGATGGTAGAAGGTGCCTCTGACACATTACCGGTCAGCTGCGCACCTCCGCGTGGACTAGCGTAGACCTGAGCAACGAAGACGCTCTCGCGACCTTTGTACTGACCGACAGCCACGCCAGTGCCCATCTCTCGGAAATTGGAACGGACAATGTTCGCTCGGTGAGTCGGTGAATTCATCCAAGCGTTTGTCACCTCACGCGAGTCAGAGAAGCTCACCGCCAAGTTTTCCCCGGCAATCGAGTAACGATACCCAGCCTGGCCGAACCAGTACCAAGGAGTTCGTCCTTCTGGAGAAGTGTGGGCGAAGTAACTTTTCTTTGCCATATCTTCGGCCTTCATTTGAGCGACCGAGACTAGTACTGGATTCTCGGTAAGAATCGAGAGGTTCTGCCGACTACGCTCCTCGTTCGTCAAAGTAGCGAGCACGCCTGGCAAAACAGCCGAGAGATTAAAATCTCTAACAAACTGGGTGAAGAAAAGGGTCGGTAGAATGAAAACCACCAACTCCAAACCAATAATAAGGAGAATAAACTGGCGCACATTATGACCGGCCAGAAATTCTGGTCGGAAATCATTTTCCTCTTGGGGTATAAAATATCTTTTAATCCAGTTAGACATTACATTAAATAGTACCATAATATTAATATATTACAAGGGCTACTCCTTCACCTTCGGGAGAAGCTCTGGAGGCGAGCCGGCAGAAACTAATTTGAAGTTTAGACGGCCAATGATTTGCCCGCTCGGAGTTTCCACATCGACCCGCCACTGGCCGGGGGTCAGATTGGCCTTCTGAGAATAGGTCCGGAAGCCTCCAGAACGGCCCCCAGAGAGGTAGAGCGGGATTCTCGTCGCAGAGACCCAATCCCCCGCTTCGTTCTTGTACTGCCAGTCGTGGACAATGTCGCTCGCAATCGAACCAGGAGCAAAGATGGCGGTATAAGCGTAGAGTGTCTCCCCTGTCTGCCAGTGAACTTTGGGCCAGAATGCCAGGAAGCGCTCCCAACCTCTCACCTCTTCTAACACAGTATAGTTACCAGCCACGCTCTTCTCGACTGAGTGATAGATTCCTCCATCTTTCAAGGAAAGGGGGATGGGTGGAATCAAGTTGGTAAAATAGAGTGTGTTCACCCCAGCGAAAATCACAATAATGAAAGCCCAGATATGCGTCCGATTCTCAAGAAACTTCTCTCGAATAAAACCTTTCAAGATATGCAGATAAACCCAAACAATAAAGAGTCCAATGAAGCCACTGAAAATGAAGACGTCTGGTCCAATCTTCTTCACCATGAGTGGTGTGAGAAAGATGACGAAGGAGAAAATCGAAAAGTAGAGAAACGAGAGCTGGAAAGCTAAGCGCTCATAGCGCTTCTGGAAAAATTCGTTGAAGATCATAGCCATGAAGAGGACTGCCAAGAAAGGCCAGGTGGCCGAAATGGCAGTCGACATGAAGTAGAAAATGAAGAACGCTCCCAAAAGGGCTCCGAAGCTAAACTGCAAAATGTTCGGCAACCAAAATCCCCTCTCGCCCTCTTTCCGACGATGAAGGAGAATGATCACGACACCGACGATTATCAGGTTGGCGAGAATCCAAAGATTTTCCCGCAGAGCATCTACTCTCTCGAGAGTGAGCGAGTCAACAACGAAACCGAGAGAAAGAGAGGCAATAGAAATTTTCCTCTCGTATTTTTCATACCAGTGTTTGATGTCGTTAAATCGAGACAAAGTAAAGATTGATTAACTAACCACGTAGAGAATAACGCCCGAGATGGCAGAAATAACCGACACAACCCAGTAACGCATGACCACCTTCTCTCTAGACCAGCCCAGCGCCTGGAAATGGTGGTGAAGAGGCGCCACTCGGAAGACTCGATAATGATTGAAGAGTTTATAGCAGTTGGTCTGAATGAGAACCGAGAGTGTGGTGGCGACCAGAGGTAGAGCGATGATGGGTAGAAGTAGCACTGCATCAGTGAGAAAAGCGAGGACGGCCAGGACCACGGTCAAGGCCAGCATCCCCGTCTCACCCATATAGAATCTTGCTGGAGGTATATTGAACCAGAGGAAGGCCAAGATAGCTCCAGCCAGAGCACCCGACAGAGCGGAGATGTCGTACTGATTGCCAAGGAAAGCAATGGCTGAGAAAGCGGTGAAGCAAGCCGCTAACACTCCGCCAGCCAAGCCATCGAGGCCATCGATCACAGAGGTTGAGAAAGTAGCTAGAACGACGATGATAAAAACTGGAATGAACCATAGGCCCAGATACCAATCTCCCCAGAACGGCACGTAAATAGAATCGAAGTCGAGCTTGTAATAGAACCACATAGCTAGAGCTAGGCCGATCAAGGTGACGAAAAAGATTTTCACCTTACGATAGATTATTGAATCTCTGGCATAACCACCCTGTCCGAAAATCTGGAGGAGATCATCAAGCAATCCAATAAGAGCCGCGAGGAAAAAGGCTCCTAACGGCACCAGCGTCTGACTTCGGCTAAAGAAGTTCAGCCGGCTCGCCCACTCGGCGGAAGAGAAGAAGGAGAGCAGATAGATCACTGCCACGGTAAGAAGGACCGAGGACCAAATACTCACCCCACCAATGCGCGGCGTGCTCATCTCTTCTTGAGTGTTGTGAATCTGAGTGAAATCTAGGGATGTGATATCCCCGGCTGCCGTCCGTGGAGACTTCTTCCACATCTTGTACTTGTAGAAGTAATGAGTAAAAAATGGGGTGATCGAAAACCCAATCAGGAAGGCGAGCACTGTTGGGATAATAACTTTTAGAATCTCCATTTTATTCCTTAATAAAGGTATTGTACCAGATGGCGAGAACGAGGAGGAGGTAGATCTTGCGTGAGTTATCCTCGGTACCGGAGAGGTGCTGGGAGATAGTTTTCTGAATCATGGTGACGTCGAAATGCTTCTGGACATAGGAGTTCTCTAGAATCAGATCGTAGAGCTCGCTTCGCTCAGGAGTAAACCAGTCCTTCACTGGGGTTGGAAAACCCAACTTCTTCCTCTGGCGAGTTGATTCTGGCAAGATTGATTTGAAGGCTTCGCGGAGAAGATACTTTGTTTCACCATTTCTCCATTTGAAATTATCTGGGAGCTTAGAAGCTATGGAAGCTATGGAGGTGTCCAGAAACGGCACACGTAGTTCAAGTGAGTGGGCCATGGTCATCTTGTCAGCCTTGGCCAAAATATCCCCCACCAGCCAAGTGTTTATATCGATGTATTGCATCTTGACCGAGTCGCTCTGATCCCCCACCTCGTTGTAGAGTTTTTGGAGAGAATACTTCTCTTGAGGCGCCCCCTTCCAGAGCTTCTCCACCTCTCCTGGTTTGAAGACGTTAGCATTACCGATATAGCGATCCTCTAGTCTCTCTAAAGCTCTCTGAGCGTAGTTTCTACCCCGAACTGGTAGGAAGGTAACAATTTTTAAAATCCAGCGAGGCACCCAGGCAATCTGCGCCCGAGCGAACGGCTCCAGATAGATGTTGTACCCACCGAAAAGCTCGTCGGAACCTTCTCCTGAAAGCACCACTTTGACCGACTTCCTCGCTTCTCGAGCTAAGAAGTAGAGCCCGAGCGCCGAAGGATCGGCCACCGGTTCATCGAAGTGGTAAATGGCTTTCGGCAGAGCCTCAAAATATTCTTCAGCCGAAACCCGAATCTCTTTGTGCTCGGTGCCGAGCGACCCGGCCGTCTCCCACGCCTCTTTCCCTTCTGAGAGAGATTCAAAACCAACAGTAAAGGTTTTCACTTTGCTTTCTCCTCGAATCTTTTGCATCAACGTAGCAATGATCGAGGAATCGATTCCACCGGAGAGAAAAG
>CAYOPK010000046.1:0-3944 GCA_964405855.1 uncultured Candidatus Saccharibacteria bacterium | reverse complement strand
CGCCAGCCATCATCTTCGTCGACGAGATCGATGCAGTTGGGCGTGTGCGTGGTACGGGAGTCGGTGGTGGTAACGATGAGCGTGAACAGACCTTGAATCAGATTCTGGTCGAGATGGACGGCTTCGAACCGAACGAGAAGGTTATCGTCATGGCTGCTACGAACCGCCCCGACGTGCTCGACCCAGCACTTCTCCGCCCAGGTCGCTTCGACCGCCGAGTGACTCTGGATCTGCCAGATAGGAAGGACCGCGAAGAAATTTTGAAAATCCATGCCAAGAAGAAACCATTTGCTCCCGATGTGAACCTTGAGCTCATCGCCGAGCGCACTCCTGGTTTCTCTGGTGCCGACCTTTACTCACTCATGAACGAAGGCGCCATCCTCGCTGCCCGTGAGAACCGCACTCAGGTGGCTCAGTTCGACCTTATCCGCTCCATTGAGAAGGTGATGCTTGGACCAGAGCGACGTAGTCACATTCTTTCGAAGAAAGAGAAAGAGCTCACTGCGTATCATGAAGCTGGGCACGCCCTTGTTTCCTCTGTGCTGGATTACGCTGACCCGGTGCACAAGATCTCCATCATCTCGCGTGGTCGCGCTCTAGGGTACGTGTTCAAACTGCCTTTGGAAGAGAACAAGCTTCAGTCGAAGAAAGAGTTTCTCGATGACATCGCCGTAACACTAGCTGGTTATGCGGTGGAGAAAAATATTTATAAAGATCTGACCACTGGCCCTTCGAATGATCTCCAGGTGGCGACCGCTCTTGCACGGGACATGGTGACGAAGTACGGCATGAGCGACAAACTCGGACCAGTAGCTCTCGAAACACCGGGTGGGCAGCCTCTCTATGGTAAAGGTTTCTCAGACCGAGATTATTCAGAAGCGGTTAGTGCCGAGATAGACTCTGAGGTGAAGAAAGTGATCAGTGATGGCCTGAGTCGAGCGGAGAAGATTATCAAGGACCATCGCACTGTTCTTGATGTCATCGCGAAGCGTCTCATGGTAGTCGAGACAATCGAGCAGAAGGAGTTCCAGGAGATTATCATCGCTCATGGCATCCCGCTGAAGAAGAAAAAAGATATTGAGCATCAAGCTTAAGATACGAAAACCCCCGCCCTGACTGAAGTCGAAGGGCGGGGGTTTTCAGTTTATCTAAACCAGGAGGTTAGATTGTTAGTAGCACTCCTTGCAGTTGTTCTTGTGAGAGAAGATTTCGAAGATAGCAGCGAGGGCGACGAGGATGTAGATGATAGTCATGAGACCGGCTGGCAAGTAGTTGCCGAGACCGAAACCAAGTACCTCGAGTCCCCAGTTAAGACCTCCGATAATGAGGAGAATAAAAGCGATTTTATGAAGTTTCATACTTTAAATTAATTATTAAGGTTGTTCTCAACCTAGGTATATTTTATCACCCGAGTAGAAAGTGTGTAATAAGTTATGCACACTTAATTGTGCGAGAGGTTGAGTCTAAGAAAGTTTCAAATCGCTACGGTGCTGGTTGACGTACTTCATGATGGCGTCCTTCACACGCTCAGGGTGAGGGATGCGATGGAAAATAAATTCTCTTTCTGAAGCAGCACTCTGCACGGCGACATCGCCGAAGGAGAAGAGGGTTTCAACAAGTCCATGGGTGCGGACCGAGATGTCCTGGATGCGGTAGAGGTGGATCTCGGAAACTTTCCTGTGGAAGAAGGCGTGTTGCTCGTTTTCAATAATGCGTCGGTCGGTGACGATGACGATATTGAGGGCATAAAGAGTGATGATGTAGAAAGCCGTGGTCCATAGGAAGAGATACCACAGAGCTGAGACAAGTGAGAGGAAGCTCCCCAGGTTTCTATCTGCAATCTCGGCTTCGAAGGTAGCTTGGATAGCTAGTGGGGCGATGGCGAGAAGAAGGATGAAGGAGAGAGGGTAGACGATGGTGAAGTAGTGCCGGCGTAGGATGAGCACAACTTTCTCCCCAGCTTCCTGGCCCTGGAAGCTGTCGGCGGATTCGTTGAAGATACTAAGCAACTTTTTAATCATAAGAGGATGAAGTTAAAATCTGCCTTGATAAAGAGGACGAGTGAGATGCAGAAGATTAGGACTGCTCCGACGAGGAAGAGGGCCGAGAGCTTCTTCGGTAGAGTGCCGACACCGAAGCGAGTGAGGTGGTAGAGAGTGGTGAAGGTGACGATCCAGAAAATGAAGAAGATGACCCAGACGGTGAGATTGATAACCAGTTCGATATTCATAAGAAATATTTTAGCATTAAAAGTCGAAAGGCGAGCCTAGGGCTCGCCTTTGTGGGTGGAACGGACACGGCTCTTAGGTTCGCCCAGTCCGAAAAGAAACAAGAAAAGCAGGACAAGGCCTATCGCCTTGGCCCAGATAAAGATCATCACTACATTCAGAGCTCTCTCCACTAGGCCTCCTTCCTGGATTTCCGTCTAGTTTAGAGTGTAAGACTATTAACTCTTTTTGTCTATTCGCTTGTCGTCACGGATAATTTCTTGCTAGAAATTTCCGCGACCCCGGCTCAGCACCTTCGTGCTTCCGCCTTGGACAAGCGCCCCGCGCTTGTCCACCCTCCACGGATCGAACGTGGGACCGCCGAGGTATAAGCTCGGTGCTCTACCAACTGAGCTAAGGGTGGTATCTATCATTTATATCACAGAGCTACTCAAAATGTATTTTACGTTCGGCTTGGGCGAGACGTTCGGACATGAGTGGATGCTGGGAGAGGCTCGGATCAGTCTCTACGACCGAACGCGCTTCGCTCCTAGCCGCCTCGACCATCTTCAGATTCTTGATAGCTTCCATACCGAGATCCGAGATGCCCCACTGCTTCGTCCCGGAGAGAGCTCCAGCGCCTCGGTTCTCGAGGTCGAACTCGGCCAGTTCGAAACCACTTTTCGCTTCAGTCAGAGCTCGCAGTCTCTCGGGCGCCTTGGCCGAGTCTCCGCCGGTGAAGACGAAGCAGTATGGCTGATGCGTCCCACGGAGAACTCGTCCACGGAGCTGGTGAAGTTGTGCCAGGCCGAAGCGCTCGGCTCCCTCGATAATGATGAGTGAGGCATTCTCCACGCTCACTCCCACCTCCACCACCGAGGTGGAGACGAGGATGTCGATCTTGCCGTCCTTAAATTCCCGCATCACACTTTCTTTCTCACCAGGTTTCATCTTGCTATGGAGAATTTCTATTTTGTATTCCTGGAAGACCTCCTTCTTTAACCTCTGAGCTTCTTCTTTCACCGACTTGGCGAGAACAGACATTTCCTTGGTCGGATCAGGCTCATTAATACGCGGACAGATAACGTAGAGTTGCCTTCCTGCCTTCAGTTCTTCCCGAATTTTGTTGTAGGTTGTTTGTCGTTGGTTGTTGGTGATGATTTCCGTAATAATCTTCTTCCTGCCTTCCGGCATTTGGTCTAGGAGAGTGAGATCCAGGTCGCCGTAGATAGTGAGGGCCAGAGTACGGGGGATAGGTGTGGCGGTCATGGATAATAGGTGAGGAATATTTGTAGAATTTTCTCGGTTCACCAACTTCTGTCTCTGCGCGATACCGAAGCGGTGTTGTTCGTCGACGATGGCAAGAGCGAGATGTTTGAACTTAACACTTTTCTGGATCAGAGCATGGGTGCCGATGAGGATGGTGATTTCCCCAGAAGCCACCCACTTGAGAAGTTGTGATCGCGAAATGTCCGTCCAACCATCCGGATTTATTTTCGAGGGAAATTTCCGACAGCCACTACCAGTGATGAGAGCGATGTTTATCGGCAGGTGGGAAAAATATTTTATAAATGATTCGAAGTGCTGTTGAGCTAGAATCTCGGTCGGGGCCATATAGGCCGTTTGCAAAGTGCCGAAGTTCTGAAGTTTGCCCTGAGTGGAATCGAAGGGTCTGCTTGTTGCCACAGCGTAGGCTACAGTGGCGGCCACAGCAGTTTTTCCCGAACCAACATCACC
>CAYOPK010000045.1:0-3959 GCA_964405855.1 uncultured Candidatus Saccharibacteria bacterium | reverse complement strand
ACCTCCACGCCATCGAGGGCTTTTTTGGCTAAAGCTTCCAGGATGCTGTCGGTCATATAGCCCTCTTTGAAAATGTAGTTGGTAACAGTGATAGAATTTTCTGCCCCCTTAATTTCTGCCAAGAAATCTGCAAGGAAAACTCGGCCGTCTACAAAAATTTCTATCTCACTGTCGAGTTGAAGGGCGCTGGAGCTGGTGATGCTCTCGACCGTTCTTTTAAACTCTTCTGTGCCCAAGGAGACCTCCGTGGTAGATGAGATGTTGATGTCGGTTTCTGTAAGTGAGGTGAAGAGTGTCGCCAGAACGAAGATGATGGTCAGTATGGCGAAGATGATGAAAAATTGCATAATTTTCGGTGTTAAGAGCCCGCCCATATAGTTATAGACCATTCGTTGGGCCAAATTATTACAAAGAAACTTTTATAAAAAATAGGGCGCCGGAGGTTTACCTCCGGCGCCCTGACACTCCTAACGTCTCCTGAAGAATCTCTTGTGCCGGTGAAGCACTGGCCTCTCTCGTCCGTAGATGGACTGTTCCACTGTGACGAGGACGTAGCCCCCATCTTCTTCGATGAGAACGAACCGCCAGCCATCCGCTTTCCAGTACTCGGCTGGGACGAAGTCGTTCGCGATAGTTCGTCGAGCTGCTTCGCCTGGCCGAAGTTCGTCGGGCTCCGCTCGTTCCAGAAGCTTCTGGATTAAACGTCTAGCCCCTCTTCGTCTGAGTTTGTCGGTTTCGCCATCTCGTTCGATCCGTCGCTCGATGAACCGAGTGACAGCATGTTCTCGGATGTCTAGTGGTCGACCTCGGAAGGTCGGGGGAGTCTGTTCCTGTCCGGTCTCCATAACTCTCCTCTCGTCTTAGTTGTTTGGCTACTTTCTATTCTGTATATTGCAATTTTAAATTCTTTTTGTCAAATAAAACGAAAAGCCGCGAGACGCCGGTGGAGACTGGCGTCTCGCGGCTTCTCGCGGTGTTGTCTAGGGGACCTCTTCGATGTATTTGCGGTACCCCTTTTTGTGAACGTGGATGAGCGCCCTCTCTATCTTATAGAAGAGAGAGGTCCCGCGGACCGGCTTTCTGGACCGCAAATAGCCCGAGACAATCTCTCTTCTGAGTCTATCTCGAACCGCTCTCACGCTGAGCGACCTCTTTCGATCAATGAAAAAGAGTTCAGCGTTTGTGATTTGGCCAAACCAGAGCGGGCCTCGTCTGTGAATCGAGACTTGCACCGGTTTCCTGAGGCGCAGGTTTCTGTTGGGTAGCGTTCGGATGGTTGTTGTCACTAGGGCCTCCAGTGTTCATTCTGCTGTTTATTATAGAGGGTAAAATAATAAAAAACACCCCGCCGAATCGATCGCCGATTCGGCGGGTGTTCGGGGGGTCTGTGCTAGGTAGCCAGATCGTGAACGAGCTCGGCGCAAGTGAAGCGACCACCGCATTCACACCAGATGATCTTGATGATCCTGAGACTGGCAGCCAGGTTTTCCTTGGCCGTCTTGTCGCAATCACAAGCAATCATGTGGATTTTTTTGCCCATCCGCTGGAGATCACGGATCAGCTCCACGGCGCCGCCCATGGCAGCTTGTCCGACGTAGACCCATGCCTCGTCGATGTTATCCACGTCGACGGCGATGTCCTGTCTCAGTTCCGCCACCTTGGCTTCGGCTTCACGCGCCTGTTCTGGTGGGATACCTGGAACCCCGGCGTATTTCTGTCTTCCGTAATCGCCCGAGTAGACGATAACGTTTCCGACTTCGTGACGGCCTGTCGGGATTCCGTCCATTGCGTTGTAGGTGACCAGTAGTCTCTTCGGCATGTTTGCTGTCTCCAGGAAAGAAAAAGTTCTGGAATTAAAGTAGCATGGGAAATGGGGGTTGTCAATTTTGAGGAGCCGGGTTCATCGGTCACGAGTTACTAAGTCTTTTTGCTCGTCCGCAAAAAGTCTAAGTACTCTCGACCCCGTCTCATTCTCGCTTCGCGAGATATTCTGACCTTCGATTTCGTACGCAAGCAAAGCAGTTTGCTTGCTCCATCTCCACCACAAAACAAAAAGCGCCTTTGGGCGCTAATGTTTTTAGTGGTGGAGATGGGCGGAATCGAACCGCCGTGCAAACTGGGATCTGACTGAAGTCTACGCTAGGTAGGGGGCTTCATTGGATTCGAGATCTGAGATACAAAGCCGACGAAAGCTCTCAGGCCTCTAGCCTCTAAGTTTCGTCATGCCGTGAGGCGAGGCAGGACAGAGTCTCAAATGATGACGCCACTTTCTCTACTAGAGACGTTCTCGAGAAGTAGCGCAGTCCGACTAAGCGAGCTTAAGCTCGAGCGTAGGCGAACTGGAAATCGTTTGCTGTATAAAACGGCGAAACGATTTTTGCAAAAGTTGTTTTTGCAGTTGTTTTTGAAGCGGATTAGAGAGTCACTTCTGCTCTCTAGCGCATCAGTCAGACCGGCAGAATGTCTAGGCCGATCATCCCCGTATGGATAGACCAACGACCGACGACTAACAACTGACAACAAAATCCATGGGCTCCTGTATGAGCTGTTGGTTGTAGGTGGTTAGTTGTTTTTCAATGTACTCCTGATTTCTCTCTCGATGTCACGCTTCTTGATGGTGTGACGTTTGTCGAACTCTTTCTTACCACGAGCGATAGCGATATCGAGCTTGAGAAACCTGCCTTTATTATACACCGAGAGAGGCACTATTGTCAAGCCTTTGGTCTGCTCGGCACTGGCGAGTTCCACAAGTTCTTTCTGAGAGAGGAGAAGTTTCCTTGGGCGAGCTGGTTCGTAATCTACTGGAGCATTTTTCGGCTGATAAGCGGGGATCTCAGCACCCATGAGATAGGCTTCTCCACCCCGAATACCAACATAAGCCCCCTGCAGGTTAACTTGTCCAGCGCGAGCGGACTTCACTTCACCACCTGTTAGCTCGAGCCCCGCAGTGAAGCGCTCGAGAATCTCGTAGTCGTATCTAGCTTTCCGGTTTTCTGCCAGGGCCATGACAGAATCATAGCAAAATTGAGTCATTCTATATATAATCGAGTAGAAATGAATAAAGACCAACTCAATCAAAAGAAGAAAACTATTATTAGGAAAATTAGTCGCACGGGTCGGGGAGGCATGGGTCCAGCTGGCCGTTCTCCTATGGGTCAAGCCGGACTTGCTATCACCACTTTCCTCATCCTGGCTGTGGCCTACTCTTTTCTCGCTGGAGGTGGAGAGCCGTTAGAAGAAGTCTCGCTCTCGAGACTTTCTCAGGACATCACTGCCGGGGAAGTGGAGAGGATTGTGGTTGAAGGTGATGCCCTCAAGATTACTTATCAAGGTGACGTAGAGAAGTTGGCCAAGAAGGAGGCCGGCACAGCTTTGACTACGAGTTTGAAAAACTACGAGGTGCCCTCAGAAGCTCTGGCTCAGGTCATGATTGAGATCAGTAGTGAGCAAGGCTTCCTCTTTTGGTTCGGAGCTTTAGCCCCGATCGTTATACCGATTCTCTTTATCCTCTTCTTCCTCTGGTTCCTGACTCGTCAGATGAAGGGTGCTGGGGTGCAGGCCATGACCTTCGGTCAGTCGAAGGCGCGTCTTACTAATCCAGGAGACAAGAACAGTCAGGTGACGTTCAAGGATGTGGCTGGTGCTCGTGAGGCCAAGGAAGAGCTCCGCGAGATCGTAGACTTCCTGAAGAATCCCAAGAAGTTCCTCGACATTGGTGCCAGGATCCCAAAGGGTATTCTGCTCATGGGTGCACCAGGTACTGGTAAAACTCTGCTCGCTCGAGCGGTGGCAGGGGAGGCTGGTGTGGCCTTCTTCTCTATCTCAGGTTCTGAGTTCGTGGAGATGTTCGTCGGTGTCGGCGCTTCTCGCGTACGAGACCTCTTCGATGTGGCGAAGAAGGCCGCGCCAGCCATCATCTTCGTCGACGAGATCGATGCAGTTGGGCGTGTGCGTGGTAC
>CAYOPK010000044.1:683-4087 GCA_964405855.1 uncultured Candidatus Saccharibacteria bacterium | reverse complement strand
CTCCGACTGAATCATGTTCCGGTTTCGGCCACGACGATTGTGCTGAATGGATCTCTGGTACGATCAATGACGTCGACTATAACTGGGTAAGCGGTCCTTCCGAAATTACTTTGCCAGTGGGGTCTTATGCGGCGAGTATGACTTTCCAAAACACTGGTAACCAAACTACTTGGACATGTTGTGGTGCTGGAAGTATCAATGACAGCACCGGCTACAAGGTTGGTTCTCAGAACTGGCAAGACAATACACTCTGGGGACTAGCGAGAATCGCTATGGATGGTGTGGGTCCGGGTAACACTAAGACAGTTAACTTCACCATCACTACACCTACCACTGCCGGTACTTACAACTTCCAATGGAAAATGGTTCGTGAGCATGAAAGATGGTTCGGTCAAGCTTCGCGCAATATGCCGATTACTATCACTGTGCAAAACACGCTCACTACCAGCATCAATTCTGGATCCGGCACTATTACTGGTACCGGTATTAGTTGCCCGAGTGATTGTAGTGAGTCGTATGCTCCTAACACTTCGGTCACACTGACCGCCACAGCATCGAACGGGTATCAGTTTGCCGGTTGGACAGGCGCTTGTACTGGTACGAATCAGTGCTCGGTTACCATGGATACAAGCAAGAGTGTGGGAGCCAGTTTCCAACTTATACCACCACCATTTAACTATTCACTCTCTAACTCTGGCACCTCTTCGGCGACCAAAGGTAGTGGCAATGTTTACACGACGAATACCATCACCAAGACTTTGATCTCTGGGACCACTGAGAGTGTCTCGCTCTCCCTCTCGGGTGTACCAAGCGGAGTCTCGTACTCCATCTCGAACAGTACTTGCTCACCCTCACCTAGCTGTAGTTCGGTTATCACCTTCACCATCTCTCCTTCGGCTTCGATAGGGAACCACAGCATCACTGTGACAGGCACACCACTTTCGAAGATAACTCAATTTACCCTCGCTATCACTGGTGCGCCGATGTCTGTAGCCTGCTCGGTTTCGGTCAATTCAACCTTCGTTGGTCAGCCGGTGATCTGGGACGGCGCGCCTTCTGGTGGTACAGCACCATATACCTATTATTGGACAGGTACCAACATTTCTCCTCCACTTCCAACTACACTTTCACTAACCAAGACCTACACCACTATTGGTCAGAAGGTGGCTCGTCTCACAGTGACCGATGCTGATGGTCTCCAGAGTACGTGCCAGGATGTGAGTGTCCAAGTGAACTTCAATCCAAACTTCGAGGAATTCTAGAAAGCAGGTTTCATAGGCAGAAAATAAAACACGCTGTTAATAACGCAGCGTGTTTTATTTTCTGCGTGGTAAAATGATTGGGAATATGAACATCAACGAGCGACAACTCGAGAACTTTATCATTGATTCCGGCATCGTTTCTAAAGAAGGGATGCAAGAGTTGAAAAAAGTGGCCGAAGAAAAGAAACTCACCATCGGCCAGGTTGCTGTGCAGAAAGGAGTCTTGAGCGACGACGATGTCCGTCGCATCCAGGCTTACATGCTGGGCGTGCCTTTCGTTGATCTTAAAAATCGCAAGATCGATTTCGCCACCCTCTCACTGATTCCTGAGCCGATCTCTAGGGCACATAACGTGGTCTCTTTCAGGAAAAATGCGGAGACTCTAGAGGTGGCTATGCTTAGCGTAGATGACCTGGCATCCGTCGACTTTCTCAAGAAGAGCGGGGGATTGAAGATTCAACCACGCCTCACGGATAGCGAGAGCATGAAGTGGGCTCTCCTTTCTTATCAGAAGATGCTCAGACTCTCGTTTGGCGACATTATTCAGAAAAATTCGGAGAATACCAACTTGGTGGTCGACATTCTTCTCAAGCATGCGCTCTTGCAAGGGGCTTCAGATATACATATTGAACCCGAGGAGGGGCAGGTGCTGGTGCGTTACCGGATCGGCGGACTTTTGCATGATGCCATGGTTCTGCCGAAGAGCGCTGCTCCCGCCATCGTCTCTCGTCTCAAAGAGCTTTCTGGTTTGAAACTGGATGAGAAACATTTGCCGCAAGATGGTCGGTTTAGGCTCGAGGCCGATGGGGAGCGAGTTTCTTTCCGTGTCTCAACTCTACCTATCCACTCTGGAGAGAAGGTGGCAATACGGATTCTCCGTGAGAATGTTTCTGGTTTCACTCTTGGGTCTCTCGGTTTCCATGGAGAAGGCTTGGAAGATCTGCACCAGGCGCTCAAGCCGGCTGCCATGGTTCTGGTTACTGGTCCCGCTGATTCTGGTCTGACAACGACGCTCTACACCATGTTGGATCTGTTGAACCAACCGCACCTGAACATCTCCACCATTGAGGATCCGGTTGAGCATCAGATGCCGAGGATAAATCAGATGCAAGTTAGGCCTGAGATTGGGCTCAGTTTTGCCAGTGGCTTGCGCACTCTTCTGCGTCAGGATTCCGATGTCATGATGGTGGGGGAGATCCGCGATGCAGAAACAGCTGGTCTCGTCACTAAGGCTTCATTCACGGGATGCCTCGTGCTTTCAGCTCTACATAGCGCCACATCTGCTGGCGCCATTTCCCGTCTACTAGACATGAAGGTGTCTACGCTTCACCTCGTTTCCACTCTGCGTGTCGTCGTCGCTCAACGCTTGGTGAGAAAGTTGGCCGATAACAAGGAAAAATATTTCTTAAATACGGAAGAGTTGAATAATCTGGGTAATCTAGTTTCTCTTCCACGCGTGCTTGAGCTTCTGAAGAAGGAGGGGGTTGTTGGACGGGATGCGACTTGGGACAAGATTCCATTTTATAAACCGGTTTCTGGGAATAGTTCTGATGATGGTTATGCTGGGCGCATTGGTATTCAAGAAGTGTTGGTGGTGACGCCGTCGGTGAAGGAGCTCATTATGAAGGGAGCTGCCAGTGTCGAAATCGAGAGTGAGGCCAAGAAGGGAGGCATGACAACCCTAGTCGAGGACGGCCTTTTCAAAGCAGCACAAGGCCTAACCACTATTGAGGAAGTGTTGAGAGTAGCTATTAAGTAAAAGAATTTCCAATTTGAAGCCGCCTTTTAACTTTGTTTACTTGGGGTGACTACACTTACTAGGACGTTTTCTTTGTTGAAGATTTTTTTAAGCAGGCTTGCAACATCCTTATAAGTAACTTTTCCAGCTGCCTCCACTGATTCTGTAAGGGGTGTTATCTTGCCGTTTCTATCTAACTCAGCTGCAGCTATGAAAATGATTTTGTCACTTGTTAATTCTTGTGAGTTAATTTGATCAATGGTTGTTTTGTGAATTAAAGCAAAACGATCTTGCCACTTACCTTCGGCTATCTCACGAAGTGTGTTCCAGAATTCTTTCTCAACAACTTTCACTTTTTCTCCGCTTGTTTTGATCTCGATAATTACTTCGCAATAATCATTGCG
>CAYOPK010000044.1:0-673 GCA_964405855.1 uncultured Candidatus Saccharibacteria bacterium | reverse complement strand
ACCAATTTATACCTATGTTATAGCAGAGGGAATTCTCCAATCGGATTCTTTCAAACAGAACGTCCTGCAGGAGGTTCTTTGCTTGGCGAGCTGTTTCTTCATTAAATTCTTCAATTCTCGGTAGGACGCTATGAATTGAGAGCTCTACTTGTTCGATGGGTCTCCCAATCTCTTCTCCGGTTTTTTCCAAATATAACGCTTGAGGTTTACTTATTTTACCAAAAGTGTTTTTAGCTTTTTTTCCGCTTGGAATTTTGTCTAAAATATTCTCGAGCATCTCTAGGTGCCTTGCTTCTACGGCGCCGACAATAAATAAATTTAAGTTTTCTTTCACGTAATTTTTTTTGTGAAAAATTTCTACGTCTTCTTGAGTAATTAGGTTAATGGTTTCCGGCCACCCTAGTGGCCTGGCAAATCTTTCTTTGTCGTGGCCGTGGTAGACAATACGAGCGTATTCCTTGAGGTGGCTTACAAATTTTGAGTTGTAGTATTTGCCCCAAGCCTCTTGGGTAATAACTTTTCTCTCATGCTCGATATCTTCTCGCTTGATGAGAGGGTTGAAAGTAAACTCAACCATTTTTTCTGCTACTGTTTGAAAGTGCTCTGGTAGACAACGCCCGGTATGTTCCGTTTGGTAATGAGAGGTTTCAGCATTTCTGGAATTAAGCATGTA
>CAYOPK010000043.1:0-4128 GCA_964405855.1 uncultured Candidatus Saccharibacteria bacterium | reverse complement strand
CCAACTGAGCTAAGGTGGCGAAAACTGGAAACAGAGAAGAGTATAACCAATTCCACCATATAATTCCACTCTCTAAGCACTTATGCTAGACTGGTCCCGCTACAGTTTCCACTATCATGAACTACACCCAGACACCATACTTCAAGGTTGGTCGAGCAAGTGACCTCGAGGGCACAGATTACACCCTTTACCGCCTCCTCGAGATCCTACCAGGCTTCTTGTCTTGGCTCACCATTCTCGGCACTATTTTCCTCTCTTTTTTCTTACCCAAAGCGGCCGCTTATTTCATCATCGCCTTCGACACCTACTGGGTGTTGAAAACTATTTATCTCTCGGTACATCTGCGTCATAACTGGAAGCGTCTCAAACACAACCTCTCAATCAACTGGAGAGAGATGCTCGAGAAGCTCAAGTACGAGCATGTCTGGCATGTCGTCATGCTGCCTTTCTACACCGAGAACATCGAAGTGGTTGAGCAAAGCATGAAGGCCCTCCTCGATACGGATTACGACAAAAAGAGATTCATCATCGTCCTGGCTGGAGAAGAGAAGGGTGGAGAGAAAGATCTCGAGACTATGAGAATTATTGCTGAACGTTACGCTGGGAAGTTCGGACACCTCATTACCACTGTTCATCCAGCGGACCTCCCGGGAGAGATGGCGGGAAAGGGCTCTAACATCGCCTATGCTGCCGAGGAAGTGAGGAAGCGAATTCTGGATCCTCACCAAATTCCTTATGAAGACGCCCTGGTCTCCGCTTTCGACATCGACACAGTCGCTTACAAGCAGTATTTCAACTGTATCACCTGGCACTTCCTCACGGCCGAGAGACCACATCACACCTCCTTCCAGCCAGTGCCTTTCTACCACAACAACATCTGGCACGCACCCGCCATCTCACGTGTCGCCGCTGGGTCGAGCACCTTCTGGCAGATGATGCAACAGGAGCGCCCAGAGAAACTGGCCACCTTTTCTTCACACTCGGTAAGTTTCAAAGCGCTTCATGAAATAGGTTACTGGCAAAAGAACATGGTCTCCGAAGACTCCCGCATTTTCTGGAATCTCTACCTTGCTCACGACGGCGACTATACTGTCACCCCTATCTCTTATCCCGTCTCGATGGATGCCAACCTCGCGCCAACTTATCGACAGACGGCTATCAATATTTATAAACAACACCGCCGATGGTCCTGGGGGGCAGAGAACGTGCCCTACCTTCTTATGGGTTTTATTAAGAATAAGAGCATTCCGCTTCGCACCCGTCTACGCACGGCGCTCATCCAGATCGAGGGATACTGGTCTCTGGCTACAAGCCCGATCCTCATCTTCCTCCTCGGCTGGCTACCAGTAGTCCTGGGGGGCTACCAATTCAACCAGACGGTGCTTTCCCACAACCTGCCCATGTTTACCAGAAACATGATGATCGTCGCCATGGCCGGACTCATCCTCTCCGCCATGATCTTCATTTCCTTCCTACCCGAGCGCCCGAAAGATGTGAAGAAGGTGTCTAAATGGCATATGGCGTTACAATGGATACTGATCCCATTTACCATCACCATCTTCGGAGCTATACCAGGACTCGATGCTCAAACGAGACTCATGTTTGGTAAGTATATGGGCTTCTGGGTCACACCCAAACACAGGAAATAATTTATGATGCAACCACTCTCCAGAAACAAGCGTCGTTACTACCTGATCGCTCTCTCAGTCCTCTTCGTCGTATTAACACCGCTACTTATCTTCTACGCCACTGGTTACCGTCTAGGGGAATCTCTAACACTGAAGCGAACCGGAGGACTTTATGTCATCACCGGACAGTCCGGCGTCCGGGTTTATATAAACGACGAATTTGTCAGAGAATCCAACCTCTTCCAGAAAAATATTCTTATCCAGAACCTGAAGCCTGGAACCTTCCAGATCCGCACCGAGAAAGACGGGGAAACCACTTGGGGCAAAGAACTCGGAGTCTACCCAGAGCGAGTAACAGAAGCTTACGTCTTCATGCTGCCTACTGAACTCGAAGCTGTCGAGATTCTCTCCTTCGTCGACTCTGCAGGGGTCGCCACCAGCACCGCCCTGTCTTCGACCAAGGTGAAGCACCTCGCGAATCCAGAGATAGCTTGGGTGAAAGAGCTCTTCCTCCCGCCGAAACAAGCTACTTCGACTAAGGTCAGCACCCCTTCGACAGGTTCGACGGGCTCACTGCAAGCAAGCTCAGGGCAAGCAACCACCAGCAGCACCAGCACTCCTGAAGCTGTAGTTCTGAACAAGCTAGCTCTAGAGAAGGTTGACGGGCGCCTAGTTGCTACTTGGCAGGGTGGTCTTGATGAACAGCCTTCCTATTTCTGCGTGGAGAGTTTGTGCCAGGAAGAAATTCTTTTACAAACACCAAGCTCTGTCCAAGCTTTCGACTTCTTCCCTGGAAGAGGGGACGTGGCCATAGCAGTACTCGACACCGGCATCTATGCTATCGAGATCGACAACCGCTCGACTCAGAATATCCTACCTATCTTCACCGGGAAGAATCTCGACATGCGCGTAAGAGGTAACATGGTTTATATAAAACAGGGGGAGAAATTCTACGTACTCGCTTTCTAACCCCTGATTTCCCCTGTGTTATAATCGATTTATATGAAGATTGATATTGGATTAGAGAACGAAGGACCCCTGAGAGCCGACCTGGAAGCCAGAAGTGGCTCTGAGGCGGAACGTATCAAGCGCTTTCTCAAGATGCCGGACCTTTCTCGCACAGAAGGTAGCCCGATCAAGGCCTTGGTAGATGGGATTGTTTCTATCCCGGACTTCGCCGACTTCGATACTGTGAACGTTCCCGAGATTGTACCAACAAGCATCACCTTCGACCTCTTCGACTTCGCAGCTGACCATCCAGCTAGAAGTAAATCTGATACTTACTATGTAGACGAGGAAAATATTTTGCGGCCTCACACCACCGTCATGTGGTACTACTACCTCACCTCCGAGCGAGTGAAGGAGAAGATGAAAAACGACGAGCCTATCGGTGTCTTCTGCCACGGCAAGGTTTATAGGAAGGATGAGATCGACAGGAGCCACATGAACGTTTTCCACCAGATCGACGGCCTCTACCTCGTGCCGAAGAGTCAGAAAGAAATCACTCTGACAGATCTCCAGGAAGTGGAGACTAAGATTGCGAAAATTATTTTCGGTGAGAATATCGAATTCCGCTTCTCCGAAGAGACCTTCCCTTACACGCACCCTTCCACAGAGATTGAGGTGAAGAAAGGCGAAGACTGGCTCGAGATCCTGGGTAGTGGTGTGGTCAAGCCATCGGTACTCGAGAAGCTTGGGGTAGATCCTTCTATCTACAACGGCTGGGCCTTCGGCTCTGGGATCGAACGCTGGGCCATGATCAGCATGGAACTCCCTGACATCCGCCTCCTCTGGTCAGAAGATGAGCGAGTGAAGAAGCAGCTTGTCTTGAGACAGAAATATAAAGAAGTTTCCAAGTTCCCACCAGTGGTCCGCGACATCTCTTTCATCGTGCCGAAGAGCTTCGTCTTGAACGACTACTTCGACCTAGTTCGAGAAACTGGCGGAGAGATGGTGGAGCAGGTAGAACTCCTAGATAAATATGAGAACGATCAGAAATTCGGTCCCGACCGCATGTCTTACACCTTCCGCACGACCTATCGCCACCTCGAGCGAACTCTCACCAACGAAGAGGTGAATGCCGTCCACGCCGAACTAGAAACCAAGACCGAAAAAGAGTTCCAAGCTGAAATCCGCCGGGTCTAATTGACTCCAAGCCAAAAATATATCATTATCTCCGCAGACGAAACGAGGTGAGGATGGAAGAGATAGTGTCACATTGGTACCCAAAGCCACGCAATTTTCCCAGGAGGAATCGAACTGAAATAAACACTGAAGATCCAAGAGAACTCATCGGCATCAGGATCGGCAAGCTGAAAGTTCTCGGTATGCAGGAGAAGAAGACTCCGGCTCGTATGAGCCTCTGGTGGGTTCTCTGCGAATGCGGCGAGAAAGAAATTCGCCGCCAACGCTGGGTCAAGAACCCACCAGCGGCCCATGAGGCCTGCTGTCGAAAATGTCGCGCCCAAGAAAGTCCTCAGAGCTAAGATAGCTCTAGACC
>CAYOPK010000042.1:0-4192 GCA_964405855.1 uncultured Candidatus Saccharibacteria bacterium | reverse complement strand
GTCAGCACGATCTCTCTTCTGGAGCTATCCTCATCGACAACCAGGATATCCGCGAAGTGACTCAGGAGAGTCTGCGAGAAAAAGTTTCTATCGTGCCACAGGAGCCCATGCTCTTCCACCGCACTATCCGCGAGAATATTATGTACGGCAAACTCGATGCGACCGAGGAAGAAATGATCGAGGTGGCGAAGAAGGCTCAGGCTCACGACTTCATCGAAGCTCTACCTCAGAAATATGATTCTCTGGTGGGGGAGCGGGGAGTGAAGCTCTCGGTGGGGCAGCGTCAACGCATCGCTATCGCCCGCGCATTCCTCAAGAATGCTCCTGTGCTTATCTTGGACGAAGCGACCAGTGCTCTCGACAGTGAGAGTGAGGTAGCGGTGCAGAAGGCGCTCCAGGCTCTCATGGAAGGGAAAACGGTCTTCGCCATCGCGCACCGCCTCTCGACTCTGCGAGAGATGGATAGAATTCTGGTTTTCCAGGATGGCAGAATCGTCGAAGACGGCAGTCACCGGGCCCTCCTGCGCAACAAGGAAGGTGTCTATGCCAAATTCTGGGCCCACCAAGCCGGCGGATTTATACAGGAATAAACAGTGGAATTACCTAGGGGTTGGTGATAAAGTAGCCTCAGATTGTTGGGAGGTTTCTATGCAGATTGCTACGCTCTTGTTCCCAGTTCATGACGGCAAGGTTTATCTGGCTAAGCCGAAGAGGGGGCATCATCCAGGCTTCGGTCTGTACAACGGTTATGGGGGCAAGATGAGACCCGAGGACCGAGGAGATGTCAGGCGGACCGCTTGCCGAGAGTACTCGGAGGAGGCCCGGGCAACATGTTGGCCAGAGGACTTGGAGCTCGTGGCTGTCGTCGACTTTTTCAAGGAAGGCGAGTACAAGTTCGAGTGTCACATCTTCTTCACCAGCACCTTCGGTGCTCCTCAGGAGACCGGTGAGATGTCTGAGGCCCACCTCTTCCCGATTGACGAGGTGCCCTACGACCAGATGATGTCAGCCGATGTCGTCTGGCTCATGCCCGTCTTCAAGGGCGCACGTTTCCACGCCGAGTGTCACTACAGCGCGGGCAACCAGAAGCTCTTGAGATTCACTTGCAAGCCGTTGGCACCCTAGGTGCCAACGGTTTCGTCGTTTTTAATAAAAAAGCCGCGCGGTCGTAGTGACCCGCGCGGCACGTGTGGTGGGAACCGTCGCCCTTACTTTCCCAAGGCGACGACGATGCGAGCCTCATCGAAATTGATCCGGTCGATCATCTCGATGATTTCTTCGTGTTGAATTGACTCTCGGATGTCGAGCCAATTTTCGTCGGAGGTGGTCTCACCGATCTCGACGATTTCATCGACAACTTCGTCGACGGAGCGTCGCGGAGAAATGACTTCCATCTCCAGTGCGCAACGCCGGCTCTCACGGATGTGCTCGAACCATTCCCGCGAACGGAGCTGTTTTTTCTTGAACATCTTCCGTAGGGCTTGCAGGACAGCGTCGACATCATTGGATGAAGTGTCAACACTGAAGCCTCCATATCCACCGTCTCGTGTTGGTTCGTAGATCACACCCGCGCTGTAGGCCAGCTGGTTCTCTCCCCGAACAGCACGGTAGAGTGGCGAACCCGGGCCCCCATAGGCGAACGCATCGCGAACCAGGCTTCGTTTCGCCTCTTTGACCAAGTCTCCATTCGGAGGTAGGTAAAAGAGGGCCAGGACCCTGGAAGTTTGGAAGGTGGTGTGGAACGTCACCTTATCTCCCGGAGTCCAGACAAGCGGGCCGTAAGGCACGCTCATCCTCCTTTCCTCGAGGCCGTTTGACGGCAATAGATCGAAACGGTCAGAGACCATGTCGAGTATTTCTGTCGCCGGCAGAGAAGTGGAGATGAAGAAGGCCATGCGGGAGCGGTCGTAACCTTTTCGTCTGGCTTCGCGGAGTATCTCGGGCGTCATGGAATCTAATGACTCCTCCGTGCCCAAGGTTGAGTGTTCCAGTGGGTGCCCTTTCCAGAGGATCTCACGGAGACGATTGTTGGCGCATCTCTCCAGCTTGCTGTCGTTCTGCAAGATCTCTCTCTTGATCACTTCTCTCTCGGCGAAGACACCTTCGTCGTTGAGAAGCGGTTGAGCTACCAGGTCCACGACGACATCCAGACCGATACTGAGATGCCGGGTTGGCAGGGTGGCCTCATACTTGGTGCGAAACGGGCTAGTGCTGGCGTTGATATTTCCACCCGTTCGTTTCAAGGAATTGACCATATAGCCCTCAGTGGGGAACTTCGCTGTTCCTCTGAAAGGCACATGCTCGAACCAGTGGTAGAGTCCTGGTTCGCCGACAGACGTGTCGTCTGCACTTCCGGTGAAGACCGTAAGTGCGATGGCCGTGCTCTTCACGAACTCCGGTAGTTGTTGGTAGTAGACTGGAACGCCACAAGGGCCCTCCAGCCGTTCGAACTTCATCATTTCTCTAACTCCTCTTCTGGGTAAACGAGTGTTGAAAACCATCAAACCGTGAACAGATCTGCGTGATACCATATCACCTTTCATGTTAAAAGTCAAGGACCCAGAGGCAGGAAATGCTGTTTTAAATAGCCATTTTTCTTGATATTATAGACTTCATGACAGCCAATACTTCGACTACGCTCAGTACAAGGAAAATACTTCTCTCCGGGGTGAAGCCTACTGGCCGACCTCACATCGGCAACTATTTCGGCGCCATGCGCCAGTTCGTCGAACTTCAGGACGAGTACGAGGCTCACATTTTCATCGCTGACCTCCACGCGCTGACCACTGTGCAGAATGGAAGGGAGCTAGCTCAGAACTCTCTCGATGTTTTGCTCGACTATCTCGCTATTGGTCTTGATCCAGAGAAGACGGTCATCTACAAGCAATCCGATGTGCCTCAGGTAACTGAGCTTGCCTGGATACTAAACTGTCTCACCACTATGCCGTATCTCATGCGCGCTCATGCCTTCAAGGATGCTGAGGCGAAGAACAAGGAGATCAATGTTGGCGTCTTCGACTACCCAGTACTCATGGCAGCTGATATTCTCTTGCCTGGAGCCGACGCTGTGCCAGTGGGTCAGGATCAGAAACAGCACATCGAGATTGCCCGCGACCTGGCCGAAAAGTTCAATCGAGTTTATGGTGGGGAAGTTTTCAAGCTTCCTGAACCACTCATCCTCGAAACAGTAGCAGTGGTACCAGGCACCGATGGTCAGAAGATGAGCAAGAGCTATGGCAACACCATCCCACTCTTCGCTACTGACGAGGAGATCGATAAGGCGGTGATGGGTATTGTGACGGATTCGAGTGGAGGAAGACCAGAAAATGTCTATGCCATCCACGCACTTCTGCGCACTAGGGAAGAGCTGGAGAAAATTTATGAAGAAAACGAGGGTCAGTACAAGAAGCTAAAGGAACTTCTTGCTCTGGATCTGAAGGCATTTATTGGCCCGATGCGCGCTAGGCGCCAAGCTCTGGCGGAGAATGTGGCCGTGGCTCTGGGTATTCTCCAGATGGGAGGAGATAAGGCTCGCGAGCGAGCCAAGACGAAGATGGTGGAAGTGAGAAAACTAGTGGGGACTAAACTATATTAAATATTAAGATGGAACGTACACTGATTAAAAATCTGAAGGATAAGAAGGGTGAGGAAGTCAGCGTCTCCGGCTGGGTCGATGTGCGTCGAGATCAAGGCAAGATGGTCTTCTTCGACTTGCGCGATGCTTCTGGTAAAGTTCAGTGCATCACATTGCCTGGCAGCGCTGGGATAGAGGTGGCCAAGGAGATTCGCCCAGAATGGGTGCTGAAGATTACCGGCAAGGTGAATGCGAGGCCAGAGAAGAATGTGAATGCGGATGCACTTAACGGGGATATTGAGCTTGAGGTTCTCAATATCACTGTCTTGGCACAGGCCGCACCGTTGCCGTTCGATATGTCGGTCGAAGGTTACAATCTCGACCTCACCACAGAGTTGGACAACCGAGCTTTGGTCTTGAGACAAGCTAAGGTGCAAGCTATTTTTAAAGTTCAGGAAACGATCATTGACTCGTTCCGCGAGTTCATGAAGAAAAATAACTTCTTCGAATTCCAAGCTCCGGCTATCACACCAGCGACAGCAGAAGGTGGAGCGGAGGTTTTCAAGGTTGATTACTTCGATAAAAAGGCTTACCTCACTCAATCTCCTCAGCTCTATA
>CAYOPK010000041.1:0-4449 GCA_964405855.1 uncultured Candidatus Saccharibacteria bacterium | reverse complement strand
AGAGAAGCACCCCATCATCTCGCTCATTTTGGAATACCGAGAGCTTCAGAAACTGCTCTCCACCTACATCGACGCCATACCGCCACAACTCGACTCGCAGTCGCGTCTCCACTCTACCTTCATCTCCGCGGGCGCGGCCACAGGACGCATGGCTTCTAATTCACCGAACCTACAGAACATCCCCAACAAAACTGATCTGGGTCGAGTGATCCGCGAAGCTTTCGTCCCAGAGGCGGGGTACAAACTGTTGGCGCTGGATTATTCTCAGATCGAACTACGTCTGGCGGCTATTCTTTCTGGTGATGAGAAGCTGATAGAGATCTTTAAAAACGGGGAAGACGTCCATGCGGGTGTGGCGGCACGAGTCTTCAAAGTTCCCCAAGATATGGTGGATAAAGGCATGAGGACGAAGGCGAAGACTATTAACTTCGGCATCCTCTACGGGATGGGGGTGAATGCTCTTAAGACGAATCTTGGGACCGACAGAAAAGAGGCTCAGGAATTCTATAACGAATACTTCGAAACCTTTTCTGGTCTAGCTAACTATCTGGATCAGGGGAAGCTTGAAACAGCGAAGCTCGGCTACACAGAAACTCTCTTCGGGCGCAGGCGTTACTTCTCTGGTATGCGCTCGCCGCTACCGTTTATCCGGGCTCAGGCCGAAAGGATGGCGATCAACGCGCCTATCCAGGGCACTCAGGCGGACCTTATTAAGCTTGCCATGAAGAAGATTTATGATTATCTGGCAGAAAATAAACTCACAGACTCAGCGCGCCTACTGCTCCAGGTTCACGACGAACTGGTATTCGAGGTGAAGGAAGAATTGATTGAGAAAGTGGCGCCGAAGTTCAAAGAGATTATGGAAGGGGTAATTCCTGAAGCGAAACTCAAAGGGGTGCCTATTGTGGCCGAGGTGAATGTGGGGGAGAATTGGGGCCGAATGATGAAAATGACCAATGACTAATGACCAAAAAGAACCAGTAGAAGAATTCAACCTTGAACCAGTGGAGGTTCATCCGGAGGCGTATGCTACGAATCTTTTTGGGGAGACTATTTCTGCCGAGGAAGATCTCTTCAAAAAATCTTCGGATGTTCCTACGGAAGCATGGCCAGATTTTTCTCATAGATCTTCCTCGGCATTTAATATTTTCTCTCTCACTGACGCTATTGGTGCGCGACAGAAGCGGGATGCTTGGGTGCTGTATAGAAAAGCGCTTTCTTCTGGGATGGTGCCGGAAGAAATATTTTATAAACTGGTCTGGCAGGTGAAGACGCTGCTTATTGCTCAGAAGACGAAGAGTGTGGCGGAAACCGATATGAAGCCATTTCCATACAATAAAGCCAAGAGCTATTTGAAAAACTTTAAACCTGGTGAGTTAGAAAAACTTTCTACCGAACTAGTGAATGGTTACCACCGCGTCCGTCGCGGAGAAAGGGAGATGGAAACTCTGGTGGAGAGATTCTTGCTTAAGTTGTAGAAACTTGTGGTCAGGTATAATTTTCTGCTGAAAATTTACCCGACCCTGTCTCGCGCCGCCGCGCTCCGACGCGCACAAATTGCCCCGCAATTTGTGCGCCCACTTGGGATCGAACCAAGGACCTTGTCCTTAAAAGGGACCTGCTCTACCAGCTGAGCTATGGGCGCAATGAAAAACAAGAAAACTATACCGAAAAACCGTTATTTAGTCGAGTCTAAAGCGGTAAGTCGAAAGCGAAGGCGCCGGCGCCAGTGAAGAGAAGTGAGAGTGAGATGACAAAGAGGAGGAGGTAGAAGACCAGGTCACGCTTCAACACATCTTTGGCCTGCCATTCGATGTAGAGTTCAGCTCCGGTAAAGATGACGAACATGAGAGCGGCGAGCTGAGTGTAGAAACCGAAGATGAGCATAAGACCACCAGCGATCTGGAGAAAGCCGTAGAGGGGGACAAAGAAGTCGGCTGGGCGCACACCAATAGCTTCGCAAGAAGCGAGCCAGCGCTCTTTCTCTCCACGGAACTTAAGGAAACCGAGATCGATGAAAACTAGTCCCAACACTCCGCGCAGGAGCAGGGGGGCGAGTAGAGCAAAGTTAAGTAATTCTGGAAATGGATTAAGCATGGCTTTATTCTAACATGAGTGTGTAGAGTGCAATCCCAGTAGCCACCGCGACGTTGAGAGACTCTTTCTTGCCAACCATGGGAATTTCGACGACAGCTTCGCTAGCTTCTAGTGCTTCCGGGCTGACGCCCTCGACTTCATTGCCAACGACGAGTGCGAAGTGAGCGTGCTTCGAAGCTTCGAAGGTTTGTAGCTGCACAGCTTTCGGACCTTGTTCAAGAGAAATAATTTTAAACCCATCATTTTGTAAATTGGAAATTGTAAATTGAAAATTCTCCGGAGCAATCCATTCCCATTCGACCATCTCCTCCGCGCCTAGAGAAACTTTGGCGAAGTCAGCGCGCTTCTGCCCGAAGCGATCTAGTGGGGTAGGGGTAGTGCCGACACAGATAATCTTCGAGACACCCAAGCCTTCTGCCGTGCGGAAGATGGAGCCGGTGTTCTCGACACTTCGGATATTGTCGAGGATGAGGACGCAGGTTTTAGACATAAAGTTTCTGATGCTTCGGGCAGAAGTGGGCACTTCGGCCGGCGACGCGAATTTTCTCTAGCTTACCAGAACAACCTTTCTTTAAACACTTCGTACCGTGCAACATGTAGGCCCTGTGATGTTCCTGGAAACGCCCCTTCTCGCCGTCGATGTTTCTATAGTCCGACATAGAGTCTCCGCCGAAGCGGATGCCTTTCTGCAGGACCTCCTTCATGGCACGGAAGGCGAGACGTAGATTTCTCTCCGGAACCTTCCCTGGTGCTGAGAGAGGGTGGATGCCAGAGCGCCAGAGGATCTCGTCGGAGTAGATGTTGCCAATACCGGCAATAATGCTTGGATCCATAAGCACCTGTTTGATTTTTCCTTTGGGCCGTCTTTTTAATTGGTCATTGAACATTGGGAATTGGAAGCTTTTTTCCAACGGTTCCGGTCCCAAGTCTTTCAGATGAATGGACTCCGAGAGCTCGGCAGTTTTTATCAAAGTTACTTTCGCGAACTTCCTCATATCAGAGAAAGCAAGGGTCTTCCCGTTACTCAGATTGAAAGTCAGTCGGACGAAGGGCACCTCTTTCCCCGGGTTGTAGAAGAAGTAGCCAGTCATCTGCATGTGCGCGAGAATCGTATCGCCTTGGTCTAGGTGAATAAGAATATTTTTGGCTCGGCGTTCGACGTTTAGAATTTTTTTATTCAAAACCCTTTTCTTGAACTCTCGGAAGAAGAAGGGATTTTTTATCTCATCTTTACCTTCGTAGTAAGCGCTTCGGTAAGAACTGGAAACAGAAATAATCTTTAACCCCGCGACCGTGCGGTTTAATCCATCGACAGTGGTCTGGACCTCGGGTAATTCAGGCATCTTGATAAAACTACTGAGCTAGAATTTTCAACGCAGATTTGACGCGTTCACTGGCTCCAACAGTTTCCTTCGGCACCTGCTTCAGAGCTTCGCGGGCGTCGCGCTCGTTGTAGCCCAGAGAAATTAGAGCTTCCATAGCGTCTCCTTCGGAGCGGGCGTCGTGAGTCTTATCTTCTTCTCTAATGTGAAGTTTATCTTTGAGTTCGAGGACAATCTTCTCTGCATTCTTCTTGCCAATACCAGAAACGCGAGTGAGGTAAGAGGTGTCGCCACTACCGACAGCTTGGCGGAGAGTGGTGGGGGAGGCGACGTTCATAATCCCGAGAGCCGTCTTCGGTCCGATGCCGGAGATGGTGATGAGAAGCTCGAAAATTTCTAAACTTTCTCTATCTGGGAAACCGAAGAGGTCGAGAGCGGTCTCGCGCACGGCGAGATGAGTCCAGAGGAAGATGGGTTCGGAGGGCAGGGCTTCCAAAGCGACATCGGTAGTGACGGCCACTCGGTAACCAACGCCAGAAACGTCGATGACGATGCTGTTCATGTCTTTGTATCGCACAGTGCCGGAGAGTGTGGAAATCATGGGTTAATAGTAGACAGTAAACAGTAGATAGTAAATAGGGGCTCCGCTTCTTGACTAACGGCTAATAACTGGCTACTATACTACTCACTTATGGCAATCACACGAGGAGCCAAGAAAGCCCACCGACAGTCGCTTCGCCGACGCAAGTTTAACCTGGTCAGAAAAGACAAGGTTTCTTCGGCTACGAAGTCCTTCAAAAAGCTGGTTCTAGCAGGAGACAAGAAGGCAGCCCAGGCTCTCATGCCAACTCTCCAGAAGGCCATCGACAAGGCCGTGAAGGGGAAGACTCTAAACAAGAATACCGCATCTAGAAAGAAATCTCAGCTTTCTAAACTTTTGAAAAAGGTTTAAGCTGTTAGGTGTTTCTGCTCTCATCGTTCAATGGATAGGACATAACTTTGCGGAAGTTAAAATGTAGGTTCGATTCCT
>CAYOPK010000040.1:0-4663 GCA_964405855.1 uncultured Candidatus Saccharibacteria bacterium | reverse complement strand
TCTGGAGACAAAGGAGATTGCCGAGCTACTTCTACTCGACGCTGCCAAAATTAGTGCCCAACAAGACATGCCGCTTTACGGTCCTGAGCATGTGGCAGAATCGATGGCTCTCTGGCAAACCATTCCCTATCACGAACCGAGAGCTTTCGAAGGTTTCCAGGTAGAGCTCCTCGATGCGGGACACGTGTTAGGTTCCTCTCTTCTAAAGTTCACGTCTCCGAAGGGGAGGGTGATGCTCTTTAGTGGAGACATTGGCAACTCGCCCTCACCCATACTCAGAGATGTTGAGAAGATCTCCGGGCTCCACTATCTGCTTATGGAGAGTGTTTATGGCGACAGAGTCCACGAGCATCGTGCCGAGCGCGATGAGAGGTTTCAGCAGATAGTATCCGAGGCCATCGAGCGTGGTGGGACTCTGCTCATCCCTGCTTTCTCTCTTGAGCGGACTCAAGGCTTGCTCGCCATGCTCGACAACCTCTTCGAGTCAGGAGTGCTACCTCAGGTGCCGGTGTTTCTGGATTCACCACTGGCGATCAAGATCACGGCGATTTATGAAAAAGTTTCTAAGCTCTACAATGCTTCAGCACGAGCTGAGCTGGCCGAGGGGGATGACATCTTCGACTTCCCGAAGCTGAAAAACACTCTGCGCTCTGAAGACTCTCAGGAGATTAAATATGCGACTGGTCCGAAGATTATCATCGCTGGTTCTGGTATGTCGACAGCGGGGCGTATCTTGGGTCACGAAATTCGCTATCTACCTGATCCGAAATCTACCATCCTCTTCATCGGTTATCAGGCCCCAGGCACTCTAGGTCGGCAGATCCTCGAAGGGATGAAGAAGGTCAAGATAGACGAAGTGGAAGTCTCGGTCCAGGCCAGAGTCGAGGAGATTGGTGGCTTCTCTGGCCACGCTGACTCCGATGCTCTACTGGAGTTCGTCTCGGCGAGTGGAGAAACTCTGGAGAAAGTCTTCGTCGCCATGGGGGAGCCGAAGGCGCAGATCTTCCTCGCTCAGAGAATTCGCGACGAACTCGGCCTCGAGGCCCTCTCAACAGAAGAAGGGAAGGAATATGAATTGGAATTTTAATTTAGGTATATACTTAATTTATATAAATTAAGTATTCATTATGAACCCAATTTCTTCAGAGCCAGTTAGTCCCCAGCCTCCTGTAGTATCTCAAAGCAAAAAATGGCCAATCCTATTACCAATCCTATTACCAATCCTATTAATTGTGGTGATTGGGTTTGGGTTCCTTCTCTTTTCTAAAAAGCCAGCAGAAACTTCGTCTTTAATTACCGAAGGACCGTGGGGTGCATTTGAAGATGGTTGGCAATATGGGTTAGAGATGGAAGCTCCGACTCACTATATTTTCTCCCAATTGAGTTATGTGGGCTACCCTGGTTATGGTTTTGAAGGCCCCAATGAGTATGTTTATGGTGGGGGAAATTTGATCCTTACCGATATTCCTCCAGTAGATTCTTTTATGGAAGTTGATTATTGCGAGATTGCTTTTTTCCTTAGTCCACAAGATGAAGTGTTGAAGAGTCCAGATTCTCAGTTGGTGAAAAAAACGATTGGTGGGAAAGAATTCACGATTTCTTATGAAGATGAAAATTCTATTGAGTACCTCTATCCTACAGAATCAATCTCTTACATGTACGATTTCTCCACTGATTGTAAAGAAGGTAAACCTATTCTAGAGCGTATGCTCTCCACTCTGAAAATTAATAACGAATATACTCCAACAGCTTGGGAAACATACCGCAATGAGACGTACGGTTTTGAAATTCCAGTAGCAAGTGAATGGATCATTTCTCCTTGGAAGCAAGGCTCAATGAGCGGAATTAACATTCATATGCCAGAAGACGAAGATTATAAATTTGGTGATATTACTATCAGTGTTGCTGAAAAATCTCAATATGTAAGGTTTCCTATTTTCCCTGATGAAGTAGAAGTGGGTTGGCAAAAAGGAGAAGATAAAGTTTTCAACAATCTTACCTTCTCGCATTATTACGAAATGCAGAGTCAGGCTGGAACAGATCTATATGAAATTGAGCATAATGGCAAGGTCTACGCGCTGGATCCAGGTTATTGGGAAGGAAGAGCGGAAATTATTCTTTCCGGATTTAAATTTACTGAATAAATATTTCTGACTGAAGTTTTGGCGGTCTTTATTTTTAAGTAAACAAAAACCCTGGTTGCCCGGGGTTTTTGTTTACTTAACCGCTAGGATGATTTGTTTAAACGTCTCAGGATGATTCATGGCGAGCTCGGCGAGGATCTTCCTGTCGAGAGCGATCTCAGCCTTCTTGAGCATGGGGATGAACTTGGAATAGGAGAGACCTTCAGCCTTGAGGAGAGCAGAGACGCGGACGTTCCAGAGTCGGCGGAAGTCACCCTTCTTGTCCTTCCGGTGAGCGAAGGAGTAGGTCCCGGCGTGGGAAATAGCTTCGTTGGCCTGACGCTCCTTGGTTCCTCGGCCGAAGCGGTAGCCTTTTACCTTACGGAGGATATTCTTTCTTGATTTGAGCGCATTAACGCCTTTCTTAACTCGGGACATATTGGTGTTTATTTAATATTCACTAGGAAACGAGCCCTTTCTTTCATGGTCATATGGAACTCACTGTTCTTGTTCTTCGCAGACTTGGTGTTGCGGCGCTCCTTCGAGTTGAAGTGGTTCTGGCCGGCTTTGCGGGTTAGAAGCTTGCCGGTCTTGGAGACCTTGATGCGCTTGCTATAAGATTTGTTGGTTTTGATGGCCATATGTTTAACAGAGCTATATAGTACGGATTTTGGCCTTTTTGTCCAGCCTTGAGAGGGTTAGGCTCTTTCTATCATCATGGAGAGGCCCTTTGGGCTCTTCTTGGCGGAATCAGCGATCTTGTAGTCTACGGAGACTAGTTTAAGCATGCGCTCGATGCGTTCTCGGAGGAATTTTTCATCCAGGTATTTGGCCCGGCCTGGGAGGAAGAGATCCACTTTAACACGGTGCCCTTCAGTGAGCCACTTGGAAGCGGATTTTGCTTTGAGCGCCAGGTCGTTATCTCCAGTCGCCAGTTTAACCTGCACGGTCTTCACTTCGCTCACATGAGCCTTCTTGGCCAGTTTATTCTTCTTGTTCTCCTCGTAGAGATACTTGCCGAAGTCAGCGATCTTCGCCACGGGAGGATTGGCGGTAGGGGAAATCTCGATGAGGTCCAAATCTAGATCCTGAGCCTTGCTCAGAGCTTCTTTTAAACTGAGGACACCGAAGTTCTCACCCTGGGGGCCGATCACGCGGAGTTCGCGAGCGGAGATGCGATGGTTGATGCGAGGTTCTGACAAATCTGTGTATAACTTATTGTTGGCAACATTGTACACTATAAAGCAATGGAATACAAACATAACTTACCACCTCTTTCTGAACTGCGTGGCATGCGAGCGCCGATCAGGCAGTCGCGCCATGAGACCAAATTTAAGTTCAGCATGCTGGAGCGTTTCGCCCTGCTGGTGACCAAGTCTGTGGGCACTATCGGTTTTTTCTTCCTTCTTTCTATTTGGACCTTCGGCTGGTTGGCTTGGAACCTCTGGGCTCCAGTAGAAATGCGTTTCGATCCGGCCCCAGCTTTCGTCATCTGGCTTTTCATTTCCAACATCATCCAGCTACTCCTTCTCCCGCTGGTCATGGTGGGGCAGAATCTGGAAGGGAAGTTCGCCGAACAGCGCGCCGAGTCGGATTACGAGGTCAACAAGAAGTCTGAGTTCGAGATCGAGGTAGTTATTGCACACCTAGAGAATCAGAATGAGCTTCTGCTCGAAATGATGCGCAAAATCGATAGGAAGTAGTGCTCCCTTCTGTTTAAAACTGTTTAACGAAGAGGGTGGTGAGGAAGTAGTAACCTTTCTTAAAAAGATTTGGGCGCCAATTCTCCCTGGTTAGCTCTACTGAACGCTCTTTGTTTTCCATGAATTCGGTTTCTAAATCTTTGGCAAATTTTTCATTCTCTATACCCAGAACGTTCTCGACATTAAGTGTGGCTGAGCGATTATCCATATTGGCAGAACCTATGAGAGACCAGCGCCCATCGGCCGTGAGAAATTTCTGATGAAAGCGCCCGGGCTGGTATTCAAATATGTGTACACCCATCTCAAGAAGTTTCTCGTAGTAAGAGCGTGTGGCAGACTGAACAATCATCGTGTCAGTGTGGGGTCCTGGTACCAAGATCTCCACTCTCACGCCGCGCCTCACCGCTTCCTCCAGAGCCAGCAGGATCTCTTGTGAGGGAGTCAGGTAGGGAGTGACAAGATAGATGTGATCCTGGGCTCCAGTAATAGATAACCAGATGAGGTTGAGGAGGTCGGCCGATATGTCTGGTGCCGGGCTGTGGAAGAGTCCAATGAAGTAAGGCCCAGTTTGAGCCAGTTGCGGGGTAATGGAGGGGGGGAAGAATTTTTCTCCTGCCAGTATTTCGCCATCAGTTTGTCGCCAGAGATTGTTGAACTGGTTTTGGACCACTCTGGCCATGGTGCCATCGAACTTGAACATGGCATCCCGCCACTTCTCCGGCTCGGTGCCATCAGAAAGCCAATCATCACTGAAGGCTAGGCCACCTACATAGCCTCTCTGGCCGTCTATAACCATGGCTCTGACGTGTGTTCGGCGATGAATACGGGTAAGGGTTC
>CAYOPK010000039.1:0-4704 GCA_964405855.1 uncultured Candidatus Saccharibacteria bacterium | reverse complement strand
CCACCTCCTACACCGCCTGAACCAACTCCCCCACCAGTAGTGGCGCCACCAGTCGAGACACCTGCGCCTGAACCTGACGTACCACCAGAACAAGTTGAACCGATTGAACCAGTTAAAATTGTTATAGAGAAAACCTGGATTGAAAAGGCTTTTGACTACCTGGCATCTTTCAACGTCTCCGGCTCATTCCTGGCTCTCCTTGTGATCCTACTCCTACTTGTGACTCTCTTGCTGTACGGACGCAACCGTTTCGTTCACCTTCGCTCCAAGGTACGAAGAGAGACATACGATGTAGAGAAAGTTCTGCATCATTCTTTCGATACACTTAAAGAAGATATCACTGCCTCAGTAGGCCTTTTGGAACGTGCCAAACATCATCGTTCCCTGACGGAAGAAGAACGAGCGGTGATTAGCCTCTTGAGACAGCATCTTCGCCAAACAGAGGCCTTGGTGAACAGGGAGATACACGACATCAGACGCAGAACTGAGGAATAATCTTGCCCTACTGGCGAACCTTGTCCGCCGTAGCTCGACATACTTTAGCGACCGAATCCCGCTTCGCTGGCTGTAGCGTAGCGTAAGCCCGCCGACGCTAAAGCTATGGCGGGCGAAGGCGGAGGCGGTGAGATTCGAACTCACGGAGCTTTTAACGGCTCGACGGTTTAGTAAACCGTTGATTTAAACCACTCATCCACGCCTCCAATAAATGTGATTATAGCAGATGCTTCTTTATAAAAGCTCTACCTGAACCAGATTTGAGATACTTTTCGAACTCGAAAGCTTTGTATTTGTCAGCGAGCGCAGTATATCCAATAAGTTTTATGGGTAACCTTTTGACTGTTGCAGGGACGTGACCTTTACTGTGTCGGTCCATTCTTTCTTTCAAGTTAGAAGTGCAGCCTGTATACAATTTTTCCATCTTTACATTTTAGTATGTAGATGTAGTACATATACCAATTGTACCTTGGGCGGACCTTGTCCGCCGTAGCTCGACATACTTTAGCGACCGAATCCCGCTTCGCTGGCTGTAGCGTAGCGTAAGCCCGCCGACGCTAAAGCTATGGCGGGCGAAGGCGGGCTACCTCGGGCTGGAACCGTGGTCGGTCAAGCCCTGTAAGGCATTTTTAAGCTATTTTAGTATAGCAATATAAGGTTCTAACAGCTCCTTATATTTCCAAAAAGTGACAAAAGTGACACGATATAGAGATACAAGGTTACGCCCCCTTGTAATCTTTTCCTTATACAAAAATCCCCTTAAGGGGATTTTTGTAATTTATCCTGTATTACGATTACGGTCTCCCGCCTGGGTAGGCCGGGATAGTTCCTGCTGGTGGTCCTCCTGCTTCATTCTCATTTTCAACTTCTACTTCGTCATCTCCTTGTCCGGCTTGTGGGGGTACATTCACCGGAACACGTTCAATTGAGTTTTCGGGGATACTTCTCTGTGGCTGTTGAGCGGGTGTAGGAATTGCGGGTCGTCGCCCATCAAGCTGTCCTGCACTCTCAAGTGCTCGTTGTATGCTCTGCTGGGCTTGTGGAGGAACTTTGCTCTGCACATCCCTTAGAACATCGCGGTAGTGAGATGTGGCACGCTCTACCAGTTGATCAACGGTTGTTTCCCCAGTCTGAATTCCTTCGGCAAGTGTGGAGATTTCATTACCAAACGCGGCATATCTTTCAAACTCCTCGAGAGCTTTTTCGACATCTTCCACCTCAGTTTCATCGTCATCTCCTCCGCGATCGGCCCGCGCTTGTGCGGCGTTTAGTCTACCTTCTGCCGCTCGGGCGAAGATATCAACGGCAGCTTCTGGGTCTCTTTGGGCAATACCACGAAGTGCTTCGATCTGACCGCTCACCGTTCGCTCCTTGGCCGCGCTTACCTGCTCGCGCGCTTGTTCCGGTATTCGCTTCAGGACTTCATCGAGTACCGAGAGATGTCTTGTGGTTGCATCTGTTACGCGTGCCTCAAGGTCGAAATCTTCAGCTTCTGCCGCTCGTTCCTTCGCTTTCTCATACTGCTCTTCATAGAGAGCTACTGCGTCCTGTGCACGCTCATCGCCTTCTTCCGCAAGTGCCTTTGCTTCCGAAAGTCGTTCTAGAGCAAGTGCGAGATATCGCTCTGCTTTAGCTTCATTGCCGAAAGTGAAGAAGGTGCCGATACCCTCAAAGAACCGTTCAGCAAAGAAGAATGGGCTTGCTGGGGTAATCCCGGCTGGAGGTAGGTCGTTCTCTTGGGCGAACACGGGGCTTGCAAATACGATCATTGCGACCGCAAGCGTTGTTATGACTGTCTTTTTCATATGTAAATAATGTTTAATGATAATTGACGCGATATCTAATAGCGTTCTTTAATTATACCACTTTAGTTGACGTAATACATCCGTCTTCTTTTATCTTCTAAACTCCGAAAGCGTGGTAGAATTTATATATGAGAAAAAATATCAATAAAGTTAGCGGGATTTTAATTTTAAGCTTAGTTTTTATTTTAAGTTTTTCATTTGCAAACGCCCAGACGCCCCCTGGCTTCCTCACGAGACAGCTCGACGAGGGGGCAAGAGGAGAAGATGTCAGACTTCTTCAACAAATCTTGGCTTCTGACCCAACCATTTATCCAGAAAACCTCGTTACCGGTTACTTCGGCCCTCTTACCGCCAGAGCAGTGAGAGCTTTCCAAGAAAGGAATGGAATAGACACGGTCGGCAGAGTCGGCCCTAGGACTTTGAGCAAGGTAAACGAATTTATTGGAGGAGGAAGTGTTACTTCTGCCACATTAGCCCCAGCCAGCACTGACCAAATCTCTCCAACCAATGAGAGCAGTGTTACCCCACCCGTCTCAGACACTTCAAATGAGGCTGAGGTTATCATCAGTTTTGTCAATATGCCTGGCCGAGCTGAAGAAGCCTTGGTGCGAACAGTCGGTGGTGTGGTGGGCAGGACATACCGAACAGTGCCAGCTATTGCAGCCAGAGTGCCACAGCAAGCATTGCTCGGACTATCAAGAAATCCCAATATCCGTAGCATAGAACCAGATGTTCGAGTCCGCATTCATGATCTAGAACTTGATAACACCTGGGGAGTGAAAAGAGTCGGTGCTGGCACCGTGCATTCCACCGGTAACACCGGAGCCACCGTAAGAGTGGCGGTCATAGACACGGGGATTGATTATAACCATCCAGAACTTAGGGAGAGTTACGCAGGAGGATACAACTTCGTCGCTAATACTAATAATCCTTTCGACGACCATGGACACGGCACTCACGTCGCGGGGACTATAGCCTCAGCCAAGGATGGTGTGGGGGTGGTCGGCACAGCTCCAGATGTAAGAATTTATGCTTTGAAAGTTCTCGATGCCAATGGTTCTGGCCGGGCTAGTGATCTAATAGCAGCTATAGAATGGGCTCTCGATAATGGCATTGCAATTACCAACAACAGTTATGGTAGTGACACTAATTTGGGTTCCACTGTCTCGGCGGCCTTCAGGAATGCTGAAACACAGGGAATCCTGCATGTTGCCGCTGCCGGCAACTCTGGGACATGTGCTGGTGGAGAAGATAGCGTGAGCTACCCCGCCAAGTACGATGCGGTTATAGCGGTAGGGGTAATCAACAAGAGCGATTCGAGGACGTGTTTCTCGAGCACTGGGCCGGCTTTGGAGCTTGTTTCGCCGGGTGTATCAATCAACTCGACGAGAGTTGGTGGAGGATACATAGAATACACTGGCACTTCTATGGGAGCTCCTCATGTCTCTGGTTCAGCCGCCTTGGTAATGGCCGCGGGTATTGCTGACAGCAACAATAACGGCAGGATTAACGATGAAGTGCGATCTTTTCTCCGAATGACGGCATACGATCTAGGTCCTTCGGGATTCGATTATTTCTACGGATATGGATTGGTTCAACCAGATACGGCTATCTCAACAGCTCTCTCTGGAAGTCTAGAACCAGAAGATGAAGAAACTGATACAGCCAATGACAAAACAACATCCGAACAAAATCAACTTATTACTCCGCCATTTACTCTACCATTACCACATCTGAATTTACCGGCACCGGCGTTACAATTCATACCTTCGTGGGTTCCGGGCTTAAGAAGAATGAGGTAAGTTAAGTTACGGCAATCTTATATAAAAGGTTATATAAGCCAACAATTCCAGCGTCACCTCCCTGTGTATTGTGTTCTTGACACCTAACCCATATCCTCTAGAATTAAGTGTAGGAGTTCTTGAAAACTAAATTGAACATGAGCGCTATTCCTTAAATGCGCTACCGCTTGGAGCTTAGGCAGAACCTAAACCAAGCTAAAAGGAACCGTTCGCTAACGGGCAGTACCCACCTGCGGACGAAGAGGATTTACAAGCCCAGAAGGTAGTAGATCTAGGTTACAAAAACAAACGAGCAAGTTGTCTGAATAAAATTCGGACTCGGTGTTTTTGTTATCTGGATATATTACTTTCCGATAGCAAAAACACCACCTAACAAGGTGGTGTTTTCAATTACTCCTACTTAGCACTAACAACTAAATAAGATGACCAAACTCTTCACCTGCGGATACTGTGGCTCCGGCATCTCCGCTGAAGAAAAGTGGAAGCAACTCAAAGCAGGAGGTTCCAATCGGTATATCTACTACTCCTGCTCACGATCGAGAGATAGAAACTGTAAGAACCAATATATTCGAGAGGAAGATCTTATTACCGAACTCCTGAAG
>CAYOPK010000038.1:0-4749 GCA_964405855.1 uncultured Candidatus Saccharibacteria bacterium | reverse complement strand
GCCCACTGGGAAAACGCCCTCCACTCTTACAACATCGTTTATATCCTGATCCCCCTCTGGAGCCGAATGGGTGACGACACCTCGAGGCTTGTGGTAAGCGAGGTAAACAAGCTTTTCTGCATTCTTGCGCGTCTTCACCACCACCTTGTCGCCCTCCACGATGTTCTGGCCAATCTTGGCTGGCTTCCCGTTCACTGTCACTCGACCGTCGGCGATAAGTTCATCCGCGCCTCTCCTGGTCGCATATTTCTGATCCGCCAGATATTTGTTAATTCTCATATTCGAAATTAGTTCTAATACTTAAAGCTGTGCGCCCCGGCGTGATTTGATCGAAGAGTAAATATCGAGCAACGCGAGGCAGACACTAAGCACAAGTGGCCCGAGGAGAAACCCTAATGGCCCGAAGAGGGCGAGGCCGCCGAGGACAGAGACGAACACTGCTAGTGGGTGAAGTTGCATACTATGCCCAACAAGCTTGGGACCGAGGAAGTTGTCGACAAGCCCTACTGCCACCACTCCCCACACTAGGAGACCAACCCCACCGAAGCTGTTCCCGATGAAGAATAAGTACCCCACCGCCGGCGCAATAACGAGCGCCGTACCAATACCAGGCAAGAAAGCTGCAATAACGGCCACACTTCCCCAGAGCACAGGATTAGGCACACCGAAGATAGCGAACCCAATACCTGTCAGTGTTCCTTGGATAAGCCCGATAGCCAAGTTGCCTCTCACTGCCGCTCCCACTGCGAGCTTCAACCGGGAGATGAGGAGCTCATCATCACCGTCATCAAGCGGACTAAGTGCGACTAGATAATCTTTCAAACGCTGGCCATCTTTTGAGAAAAAGTAGAGGGCTGTTAGGAAGACGAAGGTGTCAAGCAACATTTTAGCAAAGCTCGAGAACACAGCGCCAAGGTTTGACACCAACACATCCAGACCTTGTCTCACGTACTGGCCTATATCGAACTCGAATTCCACCGGAATCGGGAGATTGGTTCGTATCTCGTTTAGCATGCTTACCAGACTTGCAGGGTTTTCACCCTCAGTCGATAGAGACTGATACAAACCACTCGACTCTTTAAAAATCTGCGTACCTAAAAACATGATTGGCATAAGAACTAGAACGATGGCTACTAGGGTCGTGATAAAAGCGGCCAAGCTTTCTCGACCATTCATCTTGGCCAGAAACCGCTGGTAGACCGGTTGGAGGAGGAAAGCGAAGATGCCGGCCAAAATAAGCGGCCCCAAAAATGGCTGAACTATGAAATAAACGAGAACGATAGAAGCGGCAATGGCCAGAATTAGAAAAAGCTGGGATTGATGTGTTTTATGCATGGTAGTTAATGATGCCGAAATACTATCACATTTAATTACTTCTCGAGATTGAAAACTCGATCAATCCTGATCTGGGAAACGAACTCCGGCATGTGACTCACCAGCATCATGGCTCCTTTGTAGTTGTCGAGAGCGTCGGCAATGACCGGTAAGTGTCGAAAGTTAATATGGTTCGTCGGCTCATCGAGTATAAGTAGCCCCGGCTTCATAAGTACAAGCTGGGCGAAGCCGACCAAGCCCTTCTGACCCTCAGATAGATTACCCACCTTGATCTCCATGAGATCCTTCGTAATCAGGAAGCTGGCAGCCACCGAACGCATCTCACCCTCTACTGCGTGCTCCATAGCGCCAATAAGCGTGTCGTACACAGTGGCCTCGAAGTCGAGCATGGAGAAATCCTGTTTGTAGTACCCTATCTTCACCCCCTCTGAGATGGTGACACCTTCGGCCGTCTGGTCGGCCAGAGTGGCCAGAAGTCGGCTCTTGCCAATACCATTGGGGCCAACGATGTGAAGGTGGTCGTTGCGTGTCAGGACAATATCCGCCTTCCTCTTCACCTGCTTGTGTTTGATCGTGGTCAAGAAGGAACTGATCTTCACCACCTCGAGCGGAAGTTTGTCTTGGACGGGTATGTCGAATGATTTGATAGTCTTGTCTTCCTTTCTCACATCCACCATGTCTTCCTCGAGCTCATCGGCCTTCTCTCTCATGCGTCGAGCGACCAGTCTCATGCGACCACCTTTGTTGGCGAAGAAGTTCGCCTTATCTTTGTTCTCCTGAATCTCTTTCTCCAGCTGAGCGTTCTTGCGATTCTCTTTCTCTATTCTCGCGGATATATCAGCCAACACGTTGTGATAGTTGCCTTGGTACTGCTCGATCTTGTGCGTGCGGACATCGAGGTACAACACTCCGTGGGTAAAGGAGTTAAGGAAGTCTGCATCATGGGAAATAACCAAACAAGTCTTCTTGTGATTGATCAAGAACTCCGTCAGGTGCGCGATGCCGGGCTTGTCGAGGTTGTTCGTAGGCTCATCAAGCAAGAGAACGTCTGGATTCTGGATGAGAGCTGAGGCCAGGAGAAGTCGAGCCTGCTGACCGCCAGAGAAGGTGCGGATCTTCTTATCATGCGGAGCATGGAGGTTCACCACCTCGAGTACGGCGTCAATCTTGGGCGCAATATCATAAACAGTCTCAGAGAAACAAGCTTGGAAGAATTCTTCGACCGTGTACTCGAGCTGTTCCCGAGGGATGACCTGCTTGGCGATAGCGATAGATAGGCCAGGTGTGTGATGGATCTGACCTTCCTCCAGCTTCTCTTCTCCCGTGATGAGTTTGAAGATAGTGCTCTTCCCAGCGCCGTTCTGGCCCATAAGAGTCAGCTTCGCTCCACGACGCACGACGAAGTCCGCCTGGTCCAGGATAGGCATCTTGTGTCCGTACGAGAAGTTGGCCTTCTCGAACCTCAATATGGCATCGTTTCCGTTACTCATCGAATCAAACCCACCATTCTAACATTTACTTCCAACACTGGCTTGCCCTCATAAACTCAGCGGAAGTAGGTGTGCTCCCAGCCTTAATCTCTTGCACACGCTCCGCACCAAGCACCTCGACGAAGCAGGTTTCCTGTTCGGCAGTGATCTGAGTCGGCAACTTAGATGGATCGATACCAATATTCTTTAGAGCTTGTTCCTGTTCAGCAGAGAGAAAAGGGTGTTTGTTTGCAGTTCCTGTATTTTCACTACTATCAGATGCCGGCGCACCGAAGCTCGATATAAGCGGTCGCAGACCGTACGGATCAGTGACGTAGAAGTAAGTCCCGGCGATGATCAGCAGGAAGAAGATAACCCCCAAGGTGACGAAGAAGATGTTAAAGAATTTTTTCATATTTGTATTTGTTAGAGCCCACCCAAGAATCTTGAAACCGCATCTACCGCCAGCTCCGCCCAGACAGCGAGGAGCGCGAGGACAATAAGGAAACAGCCGAGCACTCTATACACCGGGTTCTGCACCTTCCTCAGTACGAAATCCAGTGCGAGCCCAGTGACGAAAAGTAGCGCTCCCATGACAACAAAGTCGAGCACACCCCAATTCCACCCCTCGACGAAGAGGTTCCCTCCGATCGGTATGAGGAGAATTATCCCCACCACCCCCGCCACCCTCCGCACACTCTTTTTCATAGCATTTTCCATATGAATAAAGAGTAGCATGGAAACCAACGTCACTCTATTTTATCTGATTTTCTTAAATTACATTTTACACAGAGCAATCTAACATTATTTACCAACAGGCTTGTTCCGCCTCTTGAGAACGGTAGATCGTGGTCAAAATGCAAATTTCTTGATTCACCGCACAATACGCATTTTCCCTGGTCTCTTTTCCATACATCTTTTTTAACTTGAGTTGGTATTAATCTTGTGTGATTTAATATCAAACCACCGCCGCTCACATTTTCAGATTTATCAGATAATTTTAGTATAAATTTAAAAACATTTCGCCTCCCATCATTTACAATTTTATAATCCAAGAGATCAAAATAGCCTTTCAAAGACCAAATTCCATCTTGGATCTTTTCGTAAATTTTTACAACTTCAGGTTTAGATCCAGTTTCCTTGTATTCATTAACGGCTTTTGTGAAAAGGCCATTTTGTGTAACTTTACCACTAGGTAATTTTTCCGGTTGATCTTCTACTTTAGGATTCTTAGTGTAGTTTTTTGCTAAATCATGTCCTTCGTATTCAATAGTTACTCCGTCATCGTGAATTCTATCTAAATAAGGAGCATTGGATTTTTGAGACATTAGAAAAACTGAATAGGAAGGATTCATACGAAAATTCATTCCTCGCTGCATCGTTTGAGCCTTCTCAGCATCACACATCTCCCTATAACTCAATATGTCATCTAAAATTTTAACCACAACCGCAGCTTATCACAGCCCAAAAAATTTTACAGCAAACAAAAGCCGATAGTTTATTTAAAACCTTAGTCCAAAAGCCCCCTCTTGATCATGTCCTCTTTCATCACGCGCGCATAAGTTAGAACGCTGGGAAAACCAAGTTCTTCTAACGTTTTTTCCAGCCTTTCGAAATACTTTTTTATAACCTCATTTTCAGAAACAGTTTTGATCATTTTTATACCCCCATCTGGGAACCAGAACAGGCAACCCTCGAATTTGTCCATCGCCTTAGCAAAATCTCTTTGCGCCGGTTCAACGTCTTGGTACTGAGATGAAGTTAGAAGGAATGCATTTTGATGCTTATAAATAATCGCTTCATCTTCTTCAATTTTGTAAGTTTGAGCGATCATTTCATTGACGTGATGGCCACCAACAAAAGCGACATGAGTTGAAAGCAAGCGAGAATTATAAAAGAAATAGGCCTTACTGGTGGTGTGACCAATATCAATCACGCAAAACGG
>CAYOPK010000037.1:0-4806 GCA_964405855.1 uncultured Candidatus Saccharibacteria bacterium | reverse complement strand
AAAAGAACACTACAGAAGGGCGCTGGCAACCTCGACGCCTTCTTTATCATTGGTTTTCTCATCTTCATTCTAATCGTTTCACCAGGTAGCAACACTCCAAGCAATACCAAAAACGACGGCGACTGGATTCTAGGGAACCAGGGCTCAAGTCAGATTACGAGCAGTAGTCGACCGGCCAACTCGGATTCCAAAATGGACTACAGAATCTCTATCTCCACAGGCAACGCCAAACATGCCTACCAGCCTTACGAGGAATACATAGTGGTGAGCAACAACAGTCGAGAGCCGGTCGACATCACTGGTTGGCAACTAAGAAATGGTAAAGACCAGCGCGTCTACAACCTTGGCGGCGGGCTCCAACGCTTCAGCGCAGACATTGCCATCATTCCTCAGGCCACGAAAGTTCTCTTACCACAAGGCGGTAGCGTCATGACGAACGTGGTACTCGAGAGCGGTGAGCGCGCGGTTATAACCACCGGGCAGATGGGATCGAAACACCCTTACCCGATAGTGAGCTTCAAAGAAAATATTTGCACAGGGTATCTTGAGAATCTATCAGAATACTCATTCAACCCACCACTCGAGACTCGCTGCCCTCGTCCAGCTGTTGAACCTGGGCTCACCAACCTCGACACACAGTGCCGAAGCTTCGTCGAAGGACTCTCTTCCTGTCGAGCACCTGAGTTCGACAAGAAGGATCGCGATGGTGAACCTTGCTCAACCTGTATCCGAGGAGAACGCCTCTCGAGTTCGTGTGCCAGTTTTATCCGAGAGCACTTCACCTACCAGGGCTGTATCGCCAACCACTCTAGCAGTCCAGACTTCCACTCCGGAAGAACCTGGCGTCTCTACCTCGGTCGAGGCTGGGAAATGTGGGCCAAGGATTATGAGGCAATCGAGCTCTTCGACCGTTTCGGCAACTTAGTACAAAGTGTTAACTATTAATCTATGAAAGAAGGAAATTGTATTTTCTGTAAAATTGTTTCTGGCGAGATTCCGGTTCACAAGGTTTATGAGGATGAGAACTTTCTCGCTTTCCTCGACATTAATCCACGCTCACCGGGCCACACATTAGTGATTCCAAAAGAGCATCACCGTTGGGTCTGGGATGTTCCCAATGCTGGAGAATATTTCGAAGTTTCAAAAATAATTGCCAAAGCTCAACAAAAAGCTTTTGGCACGGAAGCGATCTGGGTACGTGTTACTGGCGAGGAAATCCCCCACGCCCATATCTGGGTCCTGCCTGATACAAAAACTCCTGGAGAACTAAAAGATTTTGAAGCTAACGCAGAAAGCATTCGAAAAAATCTATAAATATATTTTAACCCTCTTACGTTTATTATACGCTATAGCGTAAAATAAACGTATCTAAAAAAGAGAGCAGGTGGTCTGCTATGCAATTATTTGGGCAGGCAAAATTCTTCTCGCAGATATTTATCATTCTCAATCTCATCGACGATAAGATACAGCAAGTTCTTCCCTACTCCTAGCTCTGTCTTAAGCAAAGTTAAAACATCCTCACAATCATATGGATAGACCCAGACACTGTCTTGAAGTCTTTTTAACCCAGCTTTTAAGAAAAGGCTTCTTATCTGGTCGCGCTTAGATTTCTTGTTTTCTGGAATATCGAAGATAATCACTCTCCATTTTCTATCCCATTTCTTGGGATTTTTAAATTGAAAATCAGACAGTTCCCAAAACCTCAAAACATTTTCTCCATCCTTGGTTAATTTATATCTTTTACCATCGAAAACTAGCAACCCCTTCTCAACCAGCTTTCTAGCCGAGGTGCGGGTATATTCGGCTTGGCGAAGTCTGGTGATTAAACCCAAGCGATGCATTGACTTCAACACATTGGGCGCAACTAGTCCGACACTTAAAATTCCAGCGGTAGCAACCGTTTGCAAAATAGCCTTCTGCAAATCAGAACTTTTTAATTTTCGACTTTTCTCTTCTATTTGTCCCATACGTTTATTATACGCTATAGCGTAAAATAAACGTAAAGGGAATAAACTAATAAGGTCGGCTTATGCGTCAATCTAATCTGACCGCACAATTGCAACGTATAAAGGTGCAAGCACAATACTATAAATTAGTGCTTACTTGTGATTAACTGGGTTAAACATTTCTGCTAGCTGCAAAACATTTGGAAATACCTCTAACCCGAGGATGTCTTTTACATCTACAAACTTGATCTCTACACACTCATCTGATGGAGTGAAGTTTAAATCATCTAACTTCGTCTCATATATAACATTAGCTACCCAAGTATTATGCTTGGCCATAATAAATGTTAGAAAGTATGAAGGATTCTCTGCTATCCAAGAGACCGCCAATCCCATTTCTTCCTTAATCTCACGTTGAAGATCAATTTGAGGTGTCACTCCCCAATCTAAACCTCCTCCAGGAAGCTCCCACTTACCATTAGCTTCCTTGGTAATAAGAAACTTATCGCGAGTCTCATTCAATACTAGAGCTTTGATGCTAATTCTATAATAACAATTTGGAATCTCAGTCATAATATTTTCGAATTATTTATTTAATGCCTCGATGCCGGGTAGTGTGCCGTTAGCCAAGAAGTCGAGCATGGCGCCGCCACCAGTGGAAACGAAGGTGAACTGCTCCAGAAGATTGAGATTCTGAATCGAGGTCAGTGTATCTCCCCCACCAACGATCACCTCTGCATCAGATTCGGCTAGAGCTTGAGCGAGCTCGTTCGTATACCGTGTGTAACCAGCTTCATACTTACCGAGAGGTCCGTTCCAGACCACTAGGCGCGCTTCGGCAATTTTACTTTTCAAAATTTGGAGAGTTTTATCATTCGCATCTAAAGCAGCTAGGTCACCGTCTGGGAAAAGGACGCCGAACTTCTCGTTCAACTCTAACTCATTGGCCCTCACGGCCATGGCCCCACCAACAAAGATGGTGTTCGCAATTTGAGAAAACTTCTCCACTAGTGGAAGCTTGGTCTCAATCTTGGCTCCGCCGAGAATGAGGAGGAAAGGATGCGGCGGATGGAAAGCTTTCGAAAGTTGTTCTACTTCCTGGGCGAAGTGCAGACCCATGAAACTCGGAAGAAACTTAGGCACCCCTACAATAGAGGCGTGCTCGCGGTGGGAAACGGCGAAGGCTTCGTTAACATAAACATCGGCCAGACCAGCGAGCTCACGTGCGAATTCATCTCTGTTCTCTTCTTCACCTGGATTTTCTCGCAAGTTGGGAAGAAGTTTCATGCCCTCTGGAACAAACTTCTGAAGCGGGCTCACCTCCTCACCATCGGTGTGGGTGGTAATAACAACAGAGGCTCCTGCTGAAGCCAGATGTTCGAGAGTTGGTAGAGTAGCCTTGATCCGATACTCATCCATCACTACGCCGTTCTTTAAAACATTCCAGTCTACGCGGACCAGCACCCTCTTCCCTCTCAGATCTCCGGCTTCTGTAATTTTTTTCATAGATTATTTTTGGAGCATGGCTTCGGCCACTTCGGCGAAACTCTCAGGTGAGAGTGAAGCTCGGCCGACAAGGAAACCGCTCACCCCTGTATTCTTTGTGAGTATCCCTGCGTTACGACCATCGACGGAGCCACCGTAAAGCAGAGGCACGCTCTCTGCCGCCGCGCGCCCGAAGAGGTCGGTCAGAACCTTCTTCACGAAAACAGCTACTTCTGAAAGTGATTCTGGATCAATCACTCCGATCGCATTTTTCCCAATCGCCCAGATTGGTTCGTAGGCCAAAATAATTTTCGATAACTCAGACTTCTTCAATCCTGCCAAAGAAGCTTGCAATTCCTCACGAATAAATTCGAAATGCTCACCATCTTGCTCTCGAGAAAGTTCACCGAAACAAACGAGCGGAGTGAAACCAGCTCGCAGAGCGACTCTCACCTTCCTCGCCACCTCCTCGGAAGTCTCGCCTAGGGCGCGACGCTCACTGTGGCCCAAGATCACCACTCGCACACCGAAATTTTTCAAAATATCGACGCCTACAGAGCCGGTGAAACGACCTTTCTCTTCTGGGAAAAGGTCTTGGGCCCCAAGCTTGGCATAACCAGAAGCTTTTCCAGAAACAGATTCAAAGTAAGTCAGCGGTGGAGCGATGAAGGTGTGGAGCTTTTTGTAAACTAACCTCTTCTTACCTAAACCTTTCAACAAACTCTGCGCTTCTTCATGTGAGCTGGGAGCGTTTTTCCAGTTAGCCACCAATATCAATTTCTTCATAAGCCCATTATAACCGAAGAGAAGCGAGAGCGCTTGGGATTCTTAAAATTCAAAAACAAACACTTGACTGAAACATAGAAGTGACTTATTGTAAGTTGCAGAAAGGAGGTGATAACAGTGGGTATTCTGAGTGATTTCTTCGGTGAACCAAGCGACGCCCAGGTCGACCGTGATGTTGAACGAGGGCATGCCGAACCCCGCAATGATGCGGAAGATGCAGCGGCCTTCGACTATTGCGACGAAGCTCTCGAAACAGGGAGTGACCCGATTCCGAGCGGAGACAAGTAGCGTGACCGAGCACAACCACGTAGGGGGGTCGGTATAAAAAAATGCCGATCCCCCTAAATTATTTGAGCGTATACTTAAATTATGAATACTGCTAAAAATTTCGATCCATACGATTTTTCAAAAAAAGAAATTTGTGGTGTGCCAGTTTATTATAAAAATCTACCTTGGGCACCGAGTGTGCACATGCGCTTCTCCATTTCTGCAGGAGCGTTCTCTGACCCTGTGAACAAAGAAGGGTTGGCTCATTTTCTTGAACATGTTATTGGCAATGGCTCCTCTAGTCTGCCGAGTAAGCGAGCGA
>CAYOPK010000036.1:4328-4817 GCA_964405855.1 uncultured Candidatus Saccharibacteria bacterium | reverse complement strand
GCAAATGAGGCGCTCTACCAACTAAGCTAAGGGCCCTTAACTAAGAGAACAATATACTAGACAAATGAAGAAAAATCAAAGAAAATAAGCCCGCAAGGGCCCATAGTATAGTAGTAACACGCATCCATGGCATGGATGAGTCCGGAGTGCGATTCTCCGTGGGTCCACCCAATTGATTTTTCCCATTTGTCCCACTTCGAATTTAATGCTTAAATGTCCCCAGAAAAGGCCTTCCAGAAAGGAGGTAAGGAATGGCCCCATTGATCGAAAAGATTCCCGAAGCAGGAGCCCTCTGGGAGAAACTCCGTGACGCTGATGCTGATCTGAACCAGCGCCTCTACCGCCCACTCATCCGTGACTGGGCTGGCCGAACCGTGGTCCCGCTCGGAGTTGCGAATGCTGTTAGAGATGCCATCTTCGGCTATCTCAACTTCGCCAGCAAGACCCAGGTGGAGATGGCTCTCAAACTCATCCCGAAGATGGTGGAAG
>CAYOPK010000036.1:0-4318 GCA_964405855.1 uncultured Candidatus Saccharibacteria bacterium | reverse complement strand
AACCCCGAGCTTCGCCATGAAGCCTTGAGAATGATCTATGAGGAGGGCGACAAGAAGCTCTCCCGAAGTTCGCACTAAGAAAGGCGTCCTGAGAATATTTCTAAAATATTCGAAGGGCGCCTTTTCTAATATTTAAAATCTACCTCCTCTTCCGAGCGCGAGCTTTAAGCAGTGATCAGCGAAATCTTTAGGCGCCCAACCGCTGGAGATGAGAGAGTGGTGCAGGAGAGAATCTTCGTGGAAGACTGGTTGAGAGTTGGTCTCTAGAATATAAATCCGCCCCTTCGGTGTCACGATGAAGTCAGAACTCGAGTAGTGTCTAAGTCCTAGCGCCTCATGGGCTGTCTTGCTCATCTCTTCGATCCGCTTCAGCTCTTCCAGCTTCGGCCTCACTCGACGATGCTCTGTCTCTATGTGCGTAGGCAAAAGAGCGTAGAGGCGCTCCCCTTTCGCCTCCTCCACAACCGCACAAGTGGCCACTGTTCCACGCACATACTCCTCGACAATGACACGTGGCGCATGAGAAAAGGTGCGCACCACCACGTCCTTCAACTCCTGGAATGTGTGCGCTAGACGCACCCCAACCCCGCGGACACCAGTAGCTGGCTTAACGATGACAGGGTGGAGAAAAGTGCGGAAGATTTTTATCAACTCTTCATCATATGCCTGACCCTCTTCAACTATGGCGAACTCTGGAGTCAATAATGAGTGGGCGCGGTAAAGATTCTTGCTTAAATCCTTGTTATGAGAAAAAGTTGAGCCGGAAACTTCCGAACCGGTAAAGTGTCGACCAAGGTTCCCTAGCAGTTTCTGCACTTCCCCACTTTCACCATAATGTCCATGGAGTGCATTCCAGACCACATCGGCGCGCGAAAGAATCTTGTGCGGATCTTCACTCAGACCCTCATGGTGCCAGAGTCCGTCTCGAGAGACGAAAACATCGAGAGGTTCATACTCCTCTGGCATAGAGCGCAGAAGAGAGAGCACATAACCACCGGTGCGAAGAGAATCTTCGTAGGTATGAGAAGGACCGCCACGTAGAACGGCGACTCTAGTTTTTCCAGAAAGCATGGATAAATTATATCCTAAATCCCTTCCTACGTAACTTCCTATGATAACCAATAGCGAAACGATGGGCCTCTGCATTCGCCAATAGTATGGCTTTTTCCCTACCTACTACATACTGCTTACTACCTAATACTTCTCTAGCTTTATGCCTCTCATCTTTCACCACAGACACTACTGGTATAGATAATTTGAATTCTTGCAACACATCCTCTGCTCCATTTATCTGCGCTGCACCACCGTCGACGACAACAAGTTGAGGCAAAGACCATTCGGAGTGACCTAGGCGTCGAGTTAGGATTTCTTTTAAGTTGTTCACATCGTCATTTTTATCTGCCTTGATCTTGAACTTCCTATACTGACTCTTCTCCAGCTCTCCATCCACCACCACCGTCATCACACCCACTACTTCCTTGCCACCGAAATGTGCGATGTCATAAGCTTCGATTCTAAAAGTTGTTAGTTGTGAGTTGTTAGTTGTTAGGTCGCTATTAATGAGCGCTACGTCTTGGATGTGGTCCAAAGCAAAGAGTTGGTGTTTAAGTTTCTCAGCCTCCTCGAATTTCTGCGCCTTGGCGAGCTTCATCATCTCTTTCTCCAGAGAGAGAAGGAGTTTTTCTTTCTTCCCTTCGAAAAAGAGTTTGATGTGCCGAATCTGCTTCCTGTATTCAGACTTAGAGATTCTCCCGGCACATGGTCCAGGACAGAGCCCAAGCTGAGCATTGAAACAAGGCTTAAGTTTGGAAGCGATCCGACACTTCTCGTCGCGGAAGGGAAAAATTTTCCTGACGATCCTCAGGGCTTCTTTTAGTTCTCGAGAATTTGGAAACGGCCCAAAAACAGTTTGTAGGTTGTAGGTTGTAGGTTGTAGGTTGGAATCTAAGTTCCGGCCACGCTCAATTAAAACTCGAGGAAACTCCTCATTAGTGATCACTACGGAGTAATAGCTTTTGTCATCTTTCTCTCGTGAGTTGGCGGGAGGTTGGAGGCGCTTAATTTCATTCACTTCAAGAATCAAGGCCTCTAAAACTGAGGCTGTTTCTTTAAATTCCACATCATCTATCTCTAGAAGCATCTTCTCAATCTTCGGCCCACGAGTCAGCGTGATGTCTCGAGCAAAATAGCTTTTTACTCTGTCTTTAAGAGAAGTGGCTTTTCCAACATACAAAATCTCCTTCCCTTTTTTGAAGTAATAAATCCCCGGAGAATCCGGAAGATGAAATTTCTTTAAATCTGTATTCTTCATACTACTTACTCCTTACTACCTACTTCTTGCGCAAAGCTTTGCGCAAGTATTTCCCTGTATGCGTATCGGTATTCGCCACCTCTTCGGGCGTGCCTTTGGCCACCAAGTCTCCCCCGCCGTCCCCACCTTCAGGGCCAATGTCGAGCACGTAGTCACAAGACTTGATGAAGTCGAGATTGTGTTCAATAACCGCTACCGTATTGCCCTTGTCCACCAACTTCTGAAGGATCTCGATGAGCTTCTTCACATCCTCATAGTGAAGACCAATGGTAGGTTCATCCAGCAGATAGATTGTCTTCTCTAGGTGAGGTCTGTAGAGCTCGGAGGCCACCTTCACACGCTGAGCTTCTCCACCAGAGAGTGTGGTGGCAGACTGTCCAAGCGCCAGGTAACCCAAACCCACATCATTGAGCGTCTTCAGACGATCGGATATCGCTGGAATGTCTTCGAAGAAACTGACGGCTTCTTCGATAGTCATCTCCAAGATGTCGTAGATGCTTTTCTTCTTATACTTTACCTCGAGCGTTTCTTTCATAAATCTCTTACCACCACAGACGTCACAGGGCACATAGACGGTTGGGAGGAAGTGCATCTCCACTTCGATCATACCGTTACCCTGACAAGTCTCGCATCGACCACCTTTCACATTGAAAGAAAATCTATTAGGCTTCCAACCCCTAGCTCTAGCTTCAGAAGTTTCAGAGAAAAGTTCTCGAATGAAAGTGAAGGCTCCTGTGTAGGTGGCCGGGTTAGAGCGTGGTGTGCGCCCGATGGGCGACTGGTCGATAAGGATGGCTCGACCCAGGTACTCTGAACCGGTGAAGCTCTGGCAGTTGTATGTCTGAGCGCTACGGTAACGTCGGTCGAGACGGGCCTGCAAGTTTTTATACAAAATTTCGTAAACGAAAGAAGATTTTCCAGATCCAGAAACTCCAGTTACCGCGATAAGTCTATGTAGCGGCACATCGACGTTGAGATGTTTGATGTTGAAAACCTTTCCCGCCCGAATCGACAGCATACCTCGCTCTGACTCACGACGCTTCTCCGGTAGCTCAATCTTCGTCTCACCACGGAGGTACGACAGAGTAAGCGAGTTAGACTTGTTCGTCTTCGCCGTCAGGAGTTCTTCCAGATCTCCAGCCACCACCACTTCTCCACCATGCACACCCGCCCCAGGACCAATATCGATAAGATAATCCGAAGCATAGATAGTGTCTTCATCGTGTTCGACCACGAGGATGGTGTTACCAAGGTCGCGGAGGTTGAGTAGGGTCTTAATCAAACGATCGTTGTCTCGTGAGTGGAGACCAATGGTGGGCTCGTCGAGCACATAGAGAGCGCCGACCAAACCAGAGCCGAGTTGTGATGCCAGGCGAATACGCTGAGCCTCTCCACCAGAGAGAGTATGAGCTCTGCGGTTGAGTGAGAGATACTCGATACCCACGTTTAACATGAAGGAGAGACGTGCCTCGATCTCCTTCGTCACCACTTTCGAAATATTTTTCTCTCGCTCGGTGAGTTTTAGTTTCTGAAAATGTTCATCACACTCTAGGATAGAGAGCGCGGTGAGCTCGACGATGTTCTTGCCTCCCACTAGAACATGCAGAGCTTCTGGGCGCAGGCGCTTGCCTTCGCAAGCCTCACAAGGCTCTGAGCCGAAGAGGAACTTGGTACCGAGCCCGTTACAGGTAGTACAAGCCCCGTAAGGTGAGTTGAAGGAGAAAAGTCTCGGTTCAATCTCTGGGAAGGAGAAGCCGTCCTTCGGACAAGACCACTTGGCCGAGAGCATGTGCTCTTCTTCTCCAAGACGGAAAACGAGTAGGCCATCAGAATCATGAATCGCCTTCTCGATAGCTTCGCTCAAACGTTCTTCCGCATTTTTCTTATCGAACTTGAACTCCTGAGGGTTGATAAAGTCGACCAATACAGAGATCTCGTGTTTCTTGGTCTTCTTGAGCTCAATCCTGTCGCGGAGAGAATGCTTCTTCCCATCGATCATGACGGTGC
>CAYOPK010000035.1:0-4917 GCA_964405855.1 uncultured Candidatus Saccharibacteria bacterium | reverse complement strand
TTTCCACTACTTCATATTGATGCCACTCAGGCCGTCCAATATAACCGGGTTTCTCTGGAATCATCGGCTTGTGATCTCATCACTCTGGACGCCAGCAAGCTCTATGGACCAAAAGGAACGGGCGCACTTATTGTGAGAAAGGGGGTGAGTCTGAATCTACCACCTTTGGGTACTCCACCCGTTGCTCTGATTGCTGGGTTGGCGAAGGCGCTCGAGCTAGCGGTGAGAGACAGAGAGTTAGAATCAAAGCGTCTAACTCACCTGGTGCAGAAGTTTGGTGCCGAACTCAAACATCGAGTGCCGAAGCTAGAAGTGCTTGAGCGTCCACCGAACACTGTTCTAGTTTCTCTACCCGGAATTCTCCCAGAACTACTAGTCCTGGCTCTAGAAAAAGAGGGAATTCTTACCTCCGCTGGGCCAGCTTGTAACGCGAATAAGCCAGAGCCGGTAGAAACTCCAGTGCGCTTCTCTTTCGGTCGCGGAACGACTGAAAGAGATGTGGAAACAGCAATTGAAAAACTTTGCTCCATAGTGGAAAATATGGTAAAATAGTTCGACAAGCTCACTATAAATAGCTTAACTAAGTCATTATTTAACGATGCAACCCTTCAGTAATTTCACCACAAAAGCCAAGGAAGTGATCCGCCGAGCTCACGAACTGGCTATTGAGCGTGGTCAGAATCATGTGAATCCTGTCCACCTTCTTTCCGCCCTGCTTCTTCAGGAAGAGTCAGTAGTTGTTTCAGTTCTAGACAAGATGGAGGTTGATACTGTGCTTCTGACTGACTCTGCGCTCGACCTCATCGAGTCACCAGAGACCGGTTCGACCGTCTCGCCTTCTTTCCAGATTTATCTCACGCCAGAGCTTGCCCAGACCATAGAAACTTCTAGTAAGGTGGCCCATGCCATGGGTGACGAGTTCGTTTCCACAGAGCATCTCTTTCTCGCTGCTTTCGACGTGCCAGGTGAAGTGCGCGAGCTCTTGATCAAGTTCAAGATTGACCGTGAACGTGTGCTCCAAGTTCTCGATGAGCACAAAAAGGCAGCAGTTGAGGCCCCGAAGGAGTCCAAGAAGTTCAAGTCTCTCATCAAGTACACTCGCTCCCTCACAGCTCTCGCCAAGGCGAATAAACTCGACCCGGTCATTGGTCGAGATGAAGAGATTTCCCGCATCATCCAGATTCTCTCTCGCCGAACAAAGAATAACCCCCTCCTCATCGGTGAAGCTGGTGTGGGTAAGACTGCTATTGCCGAGGGTCTAGCTATCCGTATCGCTTCTGGTAACGTGCCAGAGTCACTCCGAGACAAGGAGTTGGTTTCTCTCGACCTCGGACTTCTTATTGCGGGGACCAAGTATCGTGGAGAGTTTGAAGAGCGTTTAAAAAATATTATAAAGGAGATCGAGAAGGCCGAAGGCAAGGTTATTTTATTTATCGATGAGATTCACACTATTGTCGGTGCGGGTGCGGCCGAAGGTTCGATGGACGCCTCGAACATGTTGAAGCCGCCACTGGCTCGCGGAGAACTCCGCGCTATTGGTGCCACTACTCTGCGCGAGTATCAGAAACATATTGAGAAGGATCCAGCCCTCACTCGTCGCTTGCAACCAGTCTACGTCCAGGAGCCAACCGAGGAAGATGCCATGACTATTCTCCGAGGCCTCAAGGAGCGCTACGAGCTCTACCACGGCGTACATATCACTGACGAGGCGATCCAGGCCGCTGTGACCCTCTCGGCCCGTTATATCGCAGACAGGTTCCTGCCAGACAAGGCGGTCGATCTTATCGATGAAGCCTCTTCGTTCCTGAAGATTTCTCTGGAAAACATGCCACCAATTCTCCAGGAGGCCCAGTCGAAGATTATGAAGTTTGAGATCGAGAAAGAAGCGCTGAAGAAAGAAGCCAAGAATCCGAAAGTGAAGGCCCGATTGAAAGTGATCGAGAAGGAGATCGCAGACTTGAAGGAGAAAACTTCTGAGATCGAACTCAAGTGGAAAAACGAGAAGGAGACGGTGGGCGAGATCAAGGAGATCAAGAAAAATCTCGAGACCCTCCGTCTAGAAGCCGAGAGTGCTGAAGCTCGGGCCGACCTTTCTCGCGCGGCAGAACTGCGTTATGGCAAGATTCCTGCTCTCGAGCGCGATCTCGAGATCAAGGCTAAACGTCTCAAGAAGCTTCAGAGTTCCAGGCGAATTCTCCGAGAGGAAATCACGGGTCAAGATATCGCTGGCATCGTTTCTCGTTGGACCGGCATCCCTGTCACTCGCATGCTCGAAGAAGAGGCGGACAAGCTTTCTCGCATGGAGGAGGGCTTGAAGGCGCGCATTGTTGGTCAGAGTGAGGCGGTGAAGAAGATTGCTGACACGATCAAGCGTTCTCGTGCTGGCATATCGGATCCGAACCGTCCGATCGGCTCCTTCATTTTTCTCGGCCCCACTGGTGTTGGTAAAACTGAGCTAACTAAGGCTCTGGCCGAATTCATGTTCGATGATGACAAGGCGCTCATTCGTGTGGACATGTCAGAGCTCATGGAGAAGCACGCCGTCTCCAAACTCATTGGTGCACCTCCGGGCTACGTTGGGTTCGAAGAAGGCTCTAGCTTCGCAGAATCTGTCCGCCATCGCCCCTACTCAGTTATTCTCTTCGACGAGATCGAGAAGGCTCATCCGGAAGTGTTCAACATCCTCCTCCAAATTCTGGATAATGGTCGCCTAACGGATGCCAAAGGACGCAATATCAATTTTAAAAATACGGTCATCATCATGACCTCGAACATCGGTGCCCAGTTTATCGACCGCATGCAATCTATTGGTTTCAGCCAGGGAGATAAGTCTGATTATGAAAATGTGAAGGAGAAGGTGGCCAGCGCACTCAAGGACCACTTCCGCCCAGAGTTTTTGAATCGTCTCGACGACGTCATCATCTTCGACGTATTGAGTCAGGAGGCGATCAGAGAGATTGTGAAGATCCAGCTCGAGATCGTCAGTAAGCGTTTGGCAGAAAAAGAGATCACACTCTCCATTTCCGATGCTGTAGTCAACCTCCTTTCCACAGAAGGTTACAACCCTCAGTATGGCGCCCGCCCACTCAAGCGTCTCATTCAAGAGAAGATCCTGAATCCTGTGGCCTCGATGATGATTGGTCGGAAGGTGCTCTCAGGTGGCGCTATCTACGTTGATTTGAAAGCAGGGGAATGGACTTTCGATGTGAAAAAGAGTGCCCGCACTCCACGCATGAGCCCTCTCTCTGGCTCTGGAAAAAAGTTGGCGATGAAATAAAAAAAGGCCCCTGACGCATGCGTCGGGTGCCTTGTGGTTGTGCGAGAGACGATCGTCCCTCCGGGTCTGCTCGGTTTGCCGAGATTGAGTGGGTGACTTGCGCCTCCCACGTGGCTTCACAGCGCTGTGGAGCAGTGGTCCCATCAGTCGATACCGTCCCCCGCACAGATTAAATATACCACTTCCGCTTTTAAATTGCAAGCCTTTGGTGCGCCGGGAAGGATTCGAACCTTCGTAGCCCATAGGGCGACAGATTTACAGTCTGTTGCGATTGACCACTCCGCCACCGACGCGATTGGCCTATTCTAATGTAAAAAGAAGAGACTTGCAAAATTTTCGGTTTGAGGTAATCTATTAAGCCTATATGGCAGGAAAACAACCACATCTAATCAAGCTCGTCTCTGTAGGGGACAAGGCCGGCGTGGGCAAAGGCCACACGTATTATTCGCGCAAGAACAAGAAGTCGGTCGAGAGGAAGATCGAGGTGAAGAAGTATAACCCTATCTCGCGTACTCATACGGTCTACAAGGAAAAGAAAGCCTAACACCTCTTACAGAGGCTGTACACCTTTCGCTCCTCTGGCGCTCAAGGTCTTGCGAAGCTCCAAGTGTTCGCTTCTCACCCCGCAAGGGGATTTTTTGTTACGAAATATTTTCGTTCGTCGGCGGGCGATGAAGGAATCGAACCCTCGCTAGCGCGTTTGGAGTGCGCTGTTCTACCACTAAACTAATCGCCCTTAAGCGCTATCCTAACATATCTCTCGATCTGCTTGTATTCATTTAGACTAAACCACTTAATTTTCTTATTTCTCTTAAACCACGCTTTTTGGCGCTTGGCGTAACGACGAATTTCGGTATTCAACTTATCGAACATTTCTTGCTTATCTAACTTACCCTGGAGATAGAGGGCTAGATAGCGGTATTCGAGACCGAGTTCGTGCATGCGGCGGTAACTAAGCTTCTTTAGCTTCACAAGCTTCCTAGCTTCGCGGAGCATGCCGGGCATTCTCTTGGTTAAACGAGCGTGGATTTTCTCATCTAAGTTTTCTGGTTTGAGGCCAAGATAAATAAAATTGTAGTTTGTAGGTTTTAGCTTGTAGGTTGTAGGTGGGACTTGGCCCAGACTCGCAATAATTTCTAACGCTCTGATGAGGCGAACTTTGTTCTGTGGGTCGATAGTGCTGGCTCGGCTAGGATCTTTTGTCTTCAGAGTTTGGAAAAGTTTTTCCGTACTGATTTTCTCAAGTTCTTTTCGAAGTACCGGATTCGGCGGCACATCAGGGAAGCTCTCACGCCCGGTCAGAGTGTCGATGTAGAAGCCTGTACCGCCGACGATGATAGGCAGAGCGCCGTGAGCTTCAATGAGCTTCAGAGCTTGGTTAGCTTTGGATACAAAATCAGAGACGCTGAATCGCTTTTTCGGCTCCACTACATCAAGCAGGTGGTGCTTTACTCCGCGCATCTCCTTACGAGTGATTTTCCCGGTACCAATATTCAAATATTTGTAGACCTGTCTGGAATCAGCCGAGATGATCTCTCCACCATGCTGGAGTGCGAGCTGGACCGCTAGATCCGATTTCCCGGAAGCGGTGGGGCCCAGGATAACAATGACTTTCTGTTTTGCCATGAAGATGATTTTCT
>CAYOPK010000034.1:0-5238 GCA_964405855.1 uncultured Candidatus Saccharibacteria bacterium | reverse complement strand
CACACCTGAGTATGCCAATGCCAAATACTACCTAGCTCTCTCGCTCGCTGAGTTGGGAGATAGAGACGGTGCTCGTGAGAAAATCGCAGAGCTGCTTCTCCAGGAACCAGAAAATGAGGCTCTGCTACAAGCTTTCGAAGCTCTAAAGTAAATGGTGCAGAAGATTCTCGGCTTTCTGTATAGAGAGACTAGCTCTCTCAACCAAGCCGCGCTTCTCCTGGGCTTCTTCGCCCTGCTTTCTCAGGTCCTAGCTCTCCTCCGAGATAGGCTTCTGGCGCATATTTTCGGAGCGGGGACAGAACTTGATATCTACTACGCAGCTTTCCGTATACCGGACTTCATCTTCGTGACGGTGGCCTCTGTAGTCTCGGTTTCAGTGCTTGTCCCGTTTATTATTGAGAAAGGGCAGGAGAGTCGAGAGAAACTGAAAGGTTTTATCTCAACGGTTTTTTCCTTCTTCTCTATTCTCATTGTAGGTATTTCTGCTGCGGCTTTCTGGTTTATGCCAGAGCTTTCGGCCCGGCTTTACCCTGGGTTATCTTCTGGAGAACTAGAATCAGCCGTTACTCTATCGAGAATTTTCCTTCTCTCTCCAATTTTTCTCGGGCTCTCGAACCTCTTCGGTTCTTTGACGCAAGCGTATAATCGCTTCACCCTCTACGCTCTAGCGCCACTTCTGTATAACGCGGGCATCATTATGGGCATTGTTCTCCTGGCAGACAAGATGGGTATTGTGGGGGTAGCGTGGGGTGTGGTTTTGGGAGCGTTCTTGCACATGTTTATCCAGGTCATGTTTATCTGGAGAGAGGGCTTGGTGCCAAGATTTTCCTTCTCTTTCGATCGAGAGTTGATTAAAAAGGTTTCTAGGCTATCGATCCCCAGAACTTTGTCTCTCTCGATGAGTTCTCTGGTGCTGGTCTTCCTAGTCTCCATGGCGTCGCTTATGGGTGAGGGATCCATTACCATTCTTTCTCTTTCCATCAATCTTCAGTCCATACCACTGTCTCTCATCGGAGTTTCGTATTCTCTAGCTTCTTTCCCAACCCTGTCTCGTCGTTTCCAAGAGAACAACCTCATCGTCTTTCTGGAACAGATGCAGGCTACCGCCAGGCCGATTATATTCTGGTCGCTACCTATCACAGCCATACTAATTATTGAGCGTGCACAAGTGGTGCGCGTACTTCTAGGCTCAGGACTTTTTGACTGGGAGGCGACCAGGCTGACTGCCGCCGCTCTGGCTATTTTCGTGGTCTCTACACTCTTCCAGTCACTCCTCCTCCTTTTTATGCGAGGTTTTTATTCAGCAGGAGTGACGAGGAGACCTTTTTTCATCAACCTGTTCTCTACGCTAGTGATAATTGCTACCACATATTTTCTAGTTGGTTATTTCCAGACTTCGGAAGGTTTCAGATACTTTATTGAATCATTGCTCAGAGTTGGGGACCTGCCTGGAAGCCTGGTGCTCATGTTGCCACTAGGCTTCTCTATCGGCATGATTCTAAATGTGGTTCTGCTTTGGACAGCTTTTGAGTGGCAGTTTCCAGGCTTTTCTCGAGGGGTCTCGAGAGCCTTTTTCGAAAGCCTGGGAGCCTCGGTGATTATGGGAGCTGTAGCGTATGGTGGACTAAACTTGTTCGCACCTTTGGTGGCCACGGATACGCTGATCGGCATTTTCCTCCAAGGTTTCCTAGCTGGGCTGCTGGCAATCTTTTCCGGTGTGTTAGTCTTGGTAGCTCTTAAGAATCGTGAGCTCGCGGACCTCTGGCAGGCTCTGAGAGGACGTTTCTGGCGCATGCCGGTCGTTGCAACGGATCCAGAGATTGTCTAATGTGGTTAGACAATCTCAACCAGCGCAGGTAGAATTGCAAACCTATGAACAATATCCGGAACTTCTCCATCATCGCCCATATTGACCATGGCAAATCGACTCTGGCCGATCGCCTACTTGAAATTACTAACACTATTGAGAAGCGCGACATGCGCGATCAAGTGCTCGACTCGATGGATCTGGAAAGGGAGCGAGGAATCACCATCAAAATGCAGCCCGTCAGAATGGTTTATCATTCTGACAGTCCCGAACGTAGCGAGAGGCAGGAATACGTTTTAAATCTGATCGACACTCCCGGCCACATCGACTTTTCTTATGAAGTTTCTCGAGCTCTACGCGCGGTTGAGGGTTCAATCTTGCTGGTCGATGCCACTCAAGGTGTTCAGGCTCAGACTCTGACTACTCTCGGTATGGCTCAAGCAGCCGGGCTCAAGATTATCCCAGTGGTTTCGAAGATCGATTCTCCTCTGGCGAGAGTCGAGGAGGTGGGTGAGGAGATCCAGAAACTTCTAGGAGTTTCCTCTGAGGAGATCCTCCAAGTTTCCGGAAAGACTGGTGCGGGAGTGCCAGAACTCTTGAGAGAGGTGGTGAAGAAAATTCCCGCTCCACAGGCGGTGGTGGGTGCTGGTTTCCAGTCGCTTATTTTCGATTTTAAGTATTCGAGTCACAAGGGAGTAATTGTTTTCGTCCGCGTTTTTTCTGGCGAGGTGAAGAAGGGTGATAAGCTTTCCTTCAAGATTGCAGGGAAGAGTTTCCAAGCTCTCGAGGTGGGCGTCTTCACTCCAGAAGAGAAGCCGACAGAGAGTCTGAAGGCTGGGGAGATTGGTTACATTGTCACCGGTATCAAAGAGCCCGGCATCGCTTCGGTGGGAGATACGGTGGTTGATCTGGCGAAGGAACCTGTTACCCCAGCCTTAGCGGGCTATGAGGTGGCTAGGCCAGTGGTCTGGGCTTCTGTTTATCCAGAAAATCAGGACCATTTTAACAACTTGAAGCTGGCCCTCTCTCGACTCCGCCTTTCGGACTCAGCTTTCTCCTTCGAAGAAGAATCTTCTGGTGTTCTGGGTCGGGGATTCCGTTGTGGTTTCTTAGGGATGCTTCATCTCGAGATTATTACCGAGCGCTTGCGTCGCGAGTTCAACTTACCGCTAGTCATCACTCTACCGTCCATTACATACAAAGTAACTTACAAAACCGGGAAGACCGATACTATTTATACCCCATCATTTTTTCCAGAAGATCATCTGGTCAGTGCAGTCGATGAACCTTGGGTCGATGCGACCATTATCATCCCACCAAAGTACATGAGCGCCCTCATCCAACTGCTCTATGAGTACGAAGCTGAGTTGGGTGTGACAGAGAACTTCGGCGAGGGGCGCACATCCCTCTCGTTCAAGATGCCTCTACGAGAACTAATGCGAGGCTTCTTCGATAGATTGAAGGCCGTCACCTCTGGTTTCGGCTCCATCTCTTATGTCCTAGCTGGTGAGAGGCCGGCCGATGTTACCCGTCTCGATATCTTGGTGGCCGACGAGCCAGTGCTAGCTTTCGCCAAGGTTATCTCTCGTCGTCAGGCAGAGGAAGAAGGGGAGAAGGCAGTGGAAAAACTTTCGAAGATTCTCCCGCGGCAGATGTTCACTACGAAAATTCAGGCCAAGGCTTTGGGCCGAATTATCGCTTCGCACACCCTCTCAGGTATGAGGAAGGATGTGACTCAACATATGTATGGAGGAGATATCACTCGCAAGATGAAGCTTCGCGAGAAGCAGAAGAAGGGGAAGAAGAAGATGAAGGAGCGTGGGAAAGTCAGCATTCCTCAGGACGTCTTTCTCAAGATGATAAAACGCGACTAAGCCTTCCCTTAGGGAGGACTAGAAGAGAGGCGAGTATAGGAGGACCATACTGAGAACAATCAGAATAACCAGTATTTTCCATACAATCTGAACCTTGTTCTTGTGTCGGCGGTCGAATAACATGCTCATATGGTAGCATAAGGTGACCCCCTGATGAAAGAGTTACAAAGTAAACAAAGGTTTAAAAAGATTCTCGGCTCTTTACCCATCCTAATTTTAATGCTCGTGCCCACCTTTTTCTTGGTTCGAGGAGCAATCTCTATTATGACCAAGAGCTATGAGAGTGCACAGACACTGGAACAGCTAGAAAAAGAGGCTGATGCATTGAGTCAGAGACAAGCCGAGCTTAAGGTGGGGATAGACAAGCTCCAGAGCGGAGAGGGTGTAGAGGATGAGATTCGGTCTAAGTTTAACGTGGCGCTAGAGGGTGAGCAGGTGGCCATTATCGTTGAGGAGAAACCCACTGCCACCACTTCCAATGAGGAGAGAGGGTCGTGGTACCAGAAATGGTGGGATGCTATAATAGGCCAATGAAAAAAGTAGAAATTTATTCAACAGAGAGTTGCCACTTCTGTCATTTGGCGAAGGAATTTTTCCAATCCAAGGGCGTAGAGTTTACTGACTACAACGTCGGGGTTGATACCGCTAAGCGGGCCGAAATGGTCGAAATGACTGGACAGATGGGTGTGCCGGTGATTGTTATCGATGGCAAGGATGCTGTGATCGGTTTCGATCAGGAGAAAATATCCGAACTTCTAGGTATATAAATTCATTACCACAAAAAGTAAAATCCCCCAATATTTGGGGGATTTTACTTTTTTGGTGCCGAGAGCCAGAGTTGAACTGGCGACATCTTCCTCTTCAGGGAAGCGCTCTACCAACTGAGCTATCTCGGCATATTAAACAATCCACTAAAGCTTGAGTACATCTCTCTAATTTCTTCAAAGTAAGGTTGAAAAAACAGGAAGCCTAACACTATAGGCACGACCACAATGGCGATTTTTATGAATCCCCAAACAAAGGCCCAATAAGCTTTTCTTTCCAACTCTTTTAGCATTCGGTTATTGTCTTCCGAGAGCTTCAAAGACCTTTCTAAAAGCTGTTTTTCTTCTGGATTCACAGGTGGAGATTATAGCAAAATATCGGCTTTTTTCAACTTTCGTGATATATTTTCTGCACCGCTCTCCTAGTTAAATGGATATAACAATTCCGTCCTAAGGAATAATTTCAGGTTCGATTCCTGGGGAGAGCACCAAATTAAAACGCCCTAAACGGGCGTTTTAATTTGGTGCTGGACGGAGCGCGACGGCGCGAGTCAGGGTCGTGCAAGTTTTCAGCAGAAAACTATGCCTGACCACACTAAAAACGGGCGTTTTAATTTGGTGCTCTCTAATTACCCTTAACCTTGAGTCTAGTTTGGCGGTGTTTGTCGATCTTTGGCAGACGGAGGATGAGGATACCGTGCTTTTCTGTGGCCTCAGCATCGTCAACACTGATCTCCTCTGGAAGAGGGATGGTTCTGGTGAAGGCGCCCCAGTAGAGTTCTCGGTGGATGTA
>CAYOPK010000033.1:0-5293 GCA_964405855.1 uncultured Candidatus Saccharibacteria bacterium | reverse complement strand
CGTTTAGGGCGTGGACTACCGGGGTATCTAATCCCGTTCGCTACCCACGCTTTCGTGTTTCAGTGTCAGTAATGCGCCAGTGAATTGCCTTCGCTTTTGGTGTTCCCCATGATATCAACGGATTTCACCCCTACTCCATGAGTTCCATTCACCCCTCGCACACTCGAGTCTCCCCGTTTCCACTGCAAGCTTCGGGTTAAGCCCGAAGTTTTAACAGAAGACTAAGAAGACCACCTACACACCCTTTACGCCCAATGATTCCGGATAACGCTTGGGGTACTCGTATTACCGCTGCTGCTGGCACGAGTTTAGCAACCCCTTATTCTTGAAGTAACATCAACCGCGCGATAAATCGCACGGCTTTCTCCTTCACAAAAGCTGTTTACGACCCAGAGGGTCTTCATCCAGCACGCGGCGTCGCTCGATCAGACTTTCGTCCATTGTCGAATATTCTCGTCTGCAGCCACCCGTAGGTGTATGGGCCGTATCTCAGTCCCATCGGTGGGGGTCACCCTCTCAGGTCCCCTAGCCGTCTTAGCCTTGGTAAGCCGTTACCTTACCAACAAGCTGATAGCCCGCAGGCCCTTCCCAAAGCGAATTGCTTCTTTACTCCGAAGAGACTATCAGGTATTAGTCCACCTTTCGGTGAATTATTCCTGACTTCGGGGGAGGTTCCTACGTGTTACTACCTCGTCTGCCACTAATATCACGGCGCTTTTGATCTTGATGTAATCGCAATCTCTAGCAATTGTAATATCCGTTTGACTTGCATGACTCATCCACGCCGCCAGCGTTCATCCTGAGCTAGGATCAAACTCTAATTTTTAATCACGAGGTGAAATTAATCACCACACAATTTTGAACGGAACAAAACAGAAAACAATAATGTTAACTATTTGTGTCCCAAGTTTGAACCAAGCTCTCGTCGTAGACTCTGTTGCTTTTTCAAGCCTACGACGGGTTTCATTTATTTAAGAATCTATTTTGAGACTTGCATCACCCACCACAACTTTCGAATCATGGCGGGTTTATTTCTCAAGTATTCAATTATCAAAGTACCCGTCTCAACTGGACGGTTTTAAAGCGTAGTTAAGACGTGGAGATAAGTATACCCATATATATGCACGCGTCAAGCGAAATGGGGGAGGTTTTTTTAGGCTTATTTCTAGGCCTTTTTCTGCAATTTATACAGAGTCACCAAGAGGGGTGAAGCGATGAAGATGGAAGAGTAAGTTCCGGCTACCAAACCGATGATAAGAAGGAGTGAGAAAGCGGTAGTAGAGATGGGGCCGAAGAAGTAGAGGGCAGCAATGGTGATAAGTAGAGTCCCGGAGGTGTTGATCGAACGAGCCATGGTCTGAGTGACTGACTTCCCCACCACTTCTTCGAAATCTTCTTTCACATGCTGTTCGGCATTCACACGCAAGTTTTCGCGCACACGGTCGAAGACCACGATGGTGTCATGCACAGAGTAACCGAGGATAGCGAGGAGGCCGGTGATGAAAAGTAGGTCAATCTCGAAGCCGAAAAATTGCCCGAAGAAAACAAAGAATCCTGTCGGGATGATGATGTCATGAAAGAGGGCGACGATGGTGGCTAAACCATACTTCCAAGAACTAATACCGCTCTGACGAGTGATGCCGGCAGAGACTCCACGAAACGCGTAAGTGACGAAGAGGACGATCATGATAAGTACTACCGAGATAGCCTTGATCGCCTTACTCTGGAGCTCAGCACCAGCCGTAGGACCGATAGTGGTCTGGCGCTCTATTTCACCCAAGTTGCTAGAAACAGCCAGAGAAGCCTGGAGATTTTCTTTCTCTGTTTCAGAAAGCTCGCGGGTGCGGATGACATAACCTGTCTCCCCTGTCTCGCGAACCGAGAAGCTACCGAAGTTGTTGGTACCCACCCATAACTCAATATCAGACTTGGCTGGACGACCATCGACATAATGAATCTCGGTTAGAGTCCCACCTTTGAAGTCGATGGAGAGATTGAACCCAAAATTAAACATGGCCCAAACAGAAGCGCCGAGAAGGAGGGCTGAGAGAGTGAACCAGATTTTCCTGTATTTAACGATGAACATATTATTTGAAATGAAAACCACTGCTAAAGAGGGCTCGTCTCAGACGAGTTTCGACTCCGGCTCGCACCTCTGGAGCGATAGCGAAAAGGAGGGTGCGCGAGACGGTTACGGCTGTGAACATGGAAACCAACACACCGATACCGAGAGTGAGGGCGAAACCTTTCACCGCCGAAGTGCCGAGCCAGAAGAGGATGACCGAAGTGATGATCGAAGCAATGTTACTGTCTCGGATAGAAAGCCAAGCTCGAGTGAAGCCTTCGCGTAGAGAGTCGTGGATGCTCTTCCCTTTCTTCAACTCCTCTTTCGCACGTTCGAAGATGAGTACGTTCGCATCCACGGCCATACCGATAGAGAGGATGAAGCCGGCCATACCTGCGGCGGTCAGTGTTACTGGAATCAGTTTAAAAATGGCGAGAGAGAGGACAACGTAACAGGCCAGCGCCACCACAGAAATGACTCCCGGCAAACGATACCAGAGGATGAGGAAAATAGAGAGAGCGATAAGGCCAATAATGCCCGCTCGGACGGATGCATCGAGAGCCGCTTCGCCTAGTGTCGCACCAATGGTCTGACTTGAATAAAATTCAACAGGAACAGGCAAAGCCCCATAATTAAGATCCTTCACAGAAGCTTTAGCATATTCTGCTGTAAAGTTACCAGTAATTTGTGCCTCACCACTGGTGATCTCATCTTGTATTATCGCTTCTTGAATTCTTACCCCATCAAGAAAAATTGCCAGTGATTCTCCTATATGCTCCTTGGTTAATTTTGCAAAGAGTGCACCACCTTCCTCATTGAAATTCAGAGCAATTGCTGGAGCACCCAGTTGACCAAAAACCACATTTGCCTTAGTTAAATATTTTCCAGTAATTTCTGTAGGAATGTAGAGATCTTCTATTTTTGATTGAGGATTTGCTTCAATGATCTCTTGTGCATTTCTCTTAAGGAGCCAGAACTCTAGTGTTGGGGTTTTCCCAATGAGAGCTTTTGCTTTTTCTACGTCTGTCACCCCTGGAAGTTCTACTATGAGTCTTTCATCTCTATTCCCTGAAATTATACCTGCTGATTCTGTTTGTATAAGAGGATCGAGAGCTCCGAGAGCTCCAGAAAGATTAGCTTGAGCAATCCTTCTCTCTACCACCCCCTTAAGACTTTCCATTACACCCTCGACATCATCTACCTGTGTAGTATCAGCGCGGTAAACGAGCTCGGTGCCTCCGACGAGATCTAGGCCAAAACGGAAGGGGTACTTGGCCTCCGGAGAAGCTTGGTTAACCATGAAATACCAACCCGTGAGAGAGAAGACAGCTAGTAAGCCCAGGGAAATCCAAATATGTTTACCCATAAAGATGAGCGCATTATGACAAAAAATCCTTAGTCCAGCAAGCGAGGAAAAACTAGCTTAAAGTTAGCGTCCGGCGAAGGAAAGAAGAGTTTTCACCGTGCGGAGAGCGATCTTGAAGTCGAGGAGAATGGAACGGTTCTTTATATAGTAGAGATCGTAGGAAAGTTTCTTCTTGGTCTCCTCGGTCGCCACTTCGTGATGAGGGTGCGTGTCATGATAAATCTGCGCCCAACCAGAGAGTCCAGGTTTGATGAGATGGCGCACATTGTAATACGGAATCTCTTTGCTATAGCGACTGGCGAGGTTTGGCAGCTCTGGTCGTGGACCGATGAGCGAGAGATCGCCTCGGAGCACGTTCCAGAGTTGAGGCAGTTCGTCGATGCGAGACTTCCTGAGAAAGTTTCCTACTTTGGTCACCTTGAGTTCAGAGCCTTCGGCCCCGTAGCGGCCCTGGTCGTTCCCCGTCATGGTGCGGAATTTCAAAATCTTGATAGGCTGATTATTCTCCCCCACCCTCTCCTGAGTGATGAAAAGTGGCCCGCCGTCATCGAGCTTCACCGCTAGATAAACGAACGGGTAGAACGCGAGCGAGATGATGAAAAGAGAAAACGAGACAACCAAATCCACCAGACGCTTGACCGCATCGTAGGCTAGGCGTGGGGAGGTGGAAATGTTTTCCAGAAACCAGTTGTAGCGCAGGAGTGAAAGCGGCACACGGTCGAAAGTGTCTTCGTAAATCTTGTGCATGTCGATGAAACTTTTGTTCGTGAAGATGAGGTTGTAGAGATGAGGTAAAACTGGCTCGACGTTCTCGTGCGCCAGGTCAATTGCGATAACAGAAACATCTTCCGAATAGACCTGGGGAGCAATCTCGTTCCAGAAACCAGTCTCGTTCGTCCGATCCAGATCAATAGAAGAAATAAACTTGAGGTTGTAGATGGGGTTGTTGTTTACCTCAGCTACGAGCTCACGCATCTCTTCGCCAGAACCAATAATGAGGGCGCTGTTCGTCTGTCCACGGTCTAGAGCGAAGTAGCCGTAAGTTCGCCAGAAGAGAATGAGCGCGAAGGAGATGAAGAGGTAGATGAAAAGAATAGTTTTCGGAGCGATGCCGAAGAAAGGTATGAAGTAGAAGAAGACTACCGCCAGCGCCGAGTTGATGAGTTGGGTACGAGCCAGAGCCCCGGCCAGACGAGACTGGAGGATGACCGTGTGCTTTTCATAAAGTCCGGCGATATAGAAAACTGCTATCCAGGCGGCAAAGAGGAGTCCGAATGGCACTAAGTGGTTGAGGAAAAGCTCTCTAGAAGGTGGGGCGGCGTAGCGCAGAAGAAGTGAAAGCCACAAAGCTAGGCCCAGGAAGGTCACATCTCCCAGGAGGAGAACCAGGGGCTCTTTTCTCTTCAGTAGATTCATGGTTTGGTATTATACAACAAAACAGTTATAATGGCCATATGTTAGCTTCTAGGTTTTAGGTGCTAGCTTTTAGAAATGCGGATTATATACGGAATAACTAAGTCGAACTTTGGAGGCGCGCAGCGTTACGTCTTCGACCTAGCCAAGGCGGCCAAGGGTGCTGGGCATGATGTCGCTGTCCTCTGTGGCGGGCACGGACTATTGGTGGAGAAACTCGAAGCTGAGAATATTCGTGTTATCAGCACCTCTCACCTAGAGAGAGATATTTCTCTGACAAAGGAGTGGCGATCTTTCAAGTTCATCCTCCAAACTCTACTTCAAGAAAAGCCGGATGTCTTCCACGTTAACAGCTCAAAGATGGGTGGGCTTGGCTCTCTGGCTGGCCGTCTCGCTGGAATCAATAAAATTGTTTTCACCGCTCATGGTTGGCCGTTCTGGGAGAAAAG
>CAYOPK010000032.1:1976-5464 GCA_964405855.1 uncultured Candidatus Saccharibacteria bacterium | reverse complement strand
GGAGTCACAGATAGAAAGTAATCAAGTTGTAACTGCTAATGCCAAGGCAGGAGCCTCGGCTAACGCTCGGGCTATGATTGCTGAAGCAGTGATCGCAGAGATCGAGGCACAAGCTGCCGCTGCCGCTAGGGTAGAAAATTAATCTCATCCTCAGGTTTTTTAAAACAACCACCCGATCGGGAGGTTGTTTTTTATTCGCCATTTTTATCTAAAACCCACTCGATTTCACGTTGACTTCATAGAGTCAAAATGCTTTTCTGTATAAAGAAAGTTTGGGTGATGTGATCAGACGAGGAGGTTGGATGGAAACGGCGACAGCAACGACAGCGACGGTGAATGTGGGGGCGCTGGGACGGTACTACACCCCAATGTTGGGGTTCGAGTGGCTTGGGACCATCGGGTATCTCTTCGTGCCAGAGGATTACCAGCACGAGAGTTGCTTGGGGGAGTTCCAGTGGAGGAGGCGGGCGCGCGGGTTGGATTTGTACAACAAGCTCGTTACCGACGAGCGATGTGCGCGGGTCAGCAAAGCGCTTCGGCCGGGAGACAGGCTATACGTAAGCTTCTTCCGCAACACGTCCAAGACGGCGTTCGGGATCGATGAAGGTCTCGAATTCCTCTGGCGACAGGGAGCCGTTTTCCTTGGGGCTCAAGGTCTAGCACTCCTCTCTGAGCAGAAGGGTGGACGATTCCCGACAGGGTACGACTGTGTATCTCTGGACAGAATCATACGGCTACCTCTCGACGATACGGGTCACTGGCGCATACCGGTCTCGCGCTATTATGAAGACGAAACCAGAGGGTTCGAACTTGAGACGCTTGAGTTGGAGTCTGGGCGGACGGCGATCGTTTGCTTCACCCCACATCAGCTCTGGCCGTAGGCTGGGGAGGGAAGTTCTTCAAAAAGCCCCGGCGTCGCGTAAGCGGCGCCGGGGATTCTGCTTTTAACTTTTTAACTTCCAGACTATTCGACCAGCTGAGTGTAAACCACCAACCTATTCGCAGCGCTTCGGGCTTCGGCCACCCACTCACCTTGGCAGGTGATGAGGTTAAGGTATTTACCACTCGAATCGTTGAAAATCTTTTCTACCGGAGAATCATTCCAAGGATAGAGTCCTTTGCCGATCACTCGGAAGTGAAGTCTCTTGCCGTTTCCATCTACTACGTAGACATCATCTCCAATTTGGAGTTTGGGCAGATCGTAGAAGACAGCGGGTGTGCCCAAGGCATTGTCGACATGGGCGGCCATAACAGCGCTTCCTTTAAGCCCGGGCACCGTGCCGTACTTGTACCAACTCGCATCAGTGAAGTTTTTTGGTGCGGCCATGTTGCCGGTGCTCGTCACACCAAGGTGCTGAACACGTGCATTGATGTTGAGTTTAGGAATGATGAGGTTCTGCGGTAACTCGGAGCTGACACTCGTACTCGGCTTTTGGGTCACTGGAGGAGCGGAGCTGGTGATGGTGGCTACGTTGCTGCTTGTGCTGGTGGCAGTAGCCGTGCTCGTAGCAGTTGGGGTGGGCTCCACGACGAGCTCGACCTCATCATTCGGCGCGTAGTAGAGGCCGCGAGCTAACACCAGTGTCGCGGTGGCGAGAGAGATGATGATGAGAGCGATGGCAAAAGTTTTTTTCATTGGTGAGAGAAGTTAGCTTTATCATAGAACAACAGATGTCCTTTGTCAGAACATCTGTTGCGCTAAACCTCGTGGTTAAAGAAACTAAGCTTTTTTAGGAGCGAGATAGGTAACTCCGAGAGCAGCAACCATGAGCGAAGCAACGATCATGGCGATGTTTAGAGGAGCTTCACCAGTGGCGCCAGTGGCTGGCATGCCAGGGGTGACAGGAGGGATGTAGACAACAGGAGGGGTGACGGCGCCACGAATAGTGACGAGAGCCGCTGTTCCTGAGGTTACTCCAGTAGCACTGACGTTAGTAGTCGTCATGCTGGTGGTAAAGGTTCCACCAGGGGTCAAACCAGCTCCAATGTCACAACGGAACGAGAGCGCGGTGACAGTGTTGGCTTGCAAGACGAGTGGGTTAATGAAGGCAATGTTGTTGATGCCTGAGTTTAGAGTGGTTGACGTGTTCGTGCTGTTTAGAGCAGTGTTCAAGTCGGTTTCATTGTAGACACGGCAGTTGCCGAGCGTGCTGGCGCTCGCACCGTTTCCTGGGATCAGATTCCAAGGCAGGCTTGAGATCCTAACAGCTTCACTTGAACCGCTTGTGTCCAGAACGAGTCTCGCGATAACTGCGTTGGTCGAGCTGGCCATGAGTGGACTGGTTAAACCAGTGCTCAGGAGCTCGATGGCTACTCTGGGTCCCGCAACCACCTGGGCCGAGACCGAGGAGACCATCAGCCCTAAGGCTAGGATCATTGCTGGGAGAGCCATGTATTTCTTGTTCTTCATATAGTTAGATTAGTTTTATAATTACTTAGCAGAGCTGTGGATGGGTAGTATTCTGCTCACCTCACCCTGCTATTCACTGATGCCGAGAGGGTCCCTGGTTTCTTACAGAACATTACAGGGAAAATGGTTATTAAATTACGGTTGACAGCCAATAGGGGCTTGGTATACAATGGCCCTTACCTAGAAATGATAAAAGACCGAGTAATTCTAAAGCGGATTGGACGGCCATAAGCCGTCTATGTGAGGTCTTCGGACCCCCGCTTCGAACGAAGCGGGGGTCTTCGTTTCTAGAGTACTTTGAAAACTTAATACCACCGCGAACTACTGATCCAAGAGGGTCTTTTCGGGTTCGTAGGTGGACGTGGAAGCTCCCACTTCTTGATTGTAGAGAAGCGGGAGCGAAGAAATGCTAAATGAGAGTTGATTTCATTTAGCAGGACAGACAACTCACTGTTTGCGTCACTCGTGGACAGTGAGAGAAGTAACATCAATCATTTTTTGTAGAGATGATTGATTGTGGTTTTTAAATTTCCTAATAGGAAATTTAAGGGCGTACGGTGGATGCCTTGACTCCAAAGAGGTGATGAAGGACGTGGCCTGGCGGCGATACGCTTCGGGGAGGTGCCTAGCAACCTTTGATCCGAAGATGTCCGAATGGGGAAACCCGCCATCTATTGATGGCACCATGCAAATTATGTATGGGATGCACCCAGTGAAGTAAAACATTTCAGTAACTGGTGGAAAAGAGAACAATTGTTATTTCGTTAGTAGCGGCGAGCGAAAACGAATCAGCCCAAACTCAGTTTCAATCTCACGATGCGAGCAATCGTCTTGTGGGATTGATGCTGGGGGTAGTAAGACGATGACGTTCCTTGTTTACAAGGAAGAGGAGTTAAAAAATTTCTGGTTAGGTGAAGCTTCTGGAAAGAGGCGCCCTAGAGGGTAATGGCCCCGTAACCGAAAATCAGAAATCTCTTTTGTTATCGCTCTTGAGTACCTCGAGACACGAGTAGCTCGGGGGAATCTGCCGGAACTAACCGGTAAGGCTAAATACTCTTGGAGATCGATAGTGAACTAG
>CAYOPK010000032.1:0-1966 GCA_964405855.1 uncultured Candidatus Saccharibacteria bacterium | reverse complement strand
GTCATCCCAAGTAGGGCCGGGCCCGTGAAATCCGGCTCGAATCAGCGGGGACCACCCCGTAAGGCTAAATACTCCTAGATGACCGATAGTGAACTAGTACCGTGAGGGAAAGGTGAAAAGAACCCCGGGAGGGGAGTGAAATAGACCTGAAACCGTATGTCTACAAGGAGTCGGAGTGGATGTTTACATCCACCACGGCGTGCCTATTGAAGAATGAGCCAACGAGTTTTAGTATGCTGCGCGGCTAAGTCCCGATAAAGGATGGAGCCATAGGGAAACCGAGTGTGAATAGCGCGTTTGTAGCATACTAAAGACCCGAAGCCAGAGCGAGCTTGCCATGAGCAGGGTGAACTTTGTCGAAAGATGAAGGGAGGCCCGAACCCGTTTGCCGTGCAATACATTGGGATGACTTGTGGTAAGAAGTGAAAAGCTAATCGAGCCTGGTAATAGCTGGTTCTCTCCGAAATAGCTTTTGGGCTAGCGTCGAATGTTCCCCAGAGAGGTAGAGCACTGGAAGGTTTGGACAGGGAGAAATCTCGCTAAACCTATCAAACTCCGAATTCTCTGGATTAAAAGTTCGGCAGTTAGACGGCGGGGGCTAAGCTCCGTGCGTCAAAAAGGAAACAGCCTAGATCTCTATTTAAGGTCCCTAAATTCATGCTAAGTGCACTTAAGGAGGTGAAAATTCTGTGACACTGAGGAGGTTGGCTTAGAAGCAGCCATCCTTTAAAGAAAGCGTAACAGCTCACTCAGTCAGAGATTTTGCACCGCAGATTCATGGGGCTAAGCATGGTACCGAAACTGAGGATTTCATTTTGCTTCGGCAAAATGGAGTGGTAGGAGAGTATTCGCATCTGCGTTGAAGGCGAAGGGGCGACCCACGCTGGAGCGTTGCGAAGTAAGAATGTTGGCACAAGTAACCACAATGCGGGTGAGAAACCCGCACGTCGAAAGAACAAGGTTTCCCACTCAACGATTGTCGGAGTGGGGTTAGTCGGGCCTAAGGAAATGGAGAGATCCGCATCCGATGGACACAGGGTTAATATTCCCTGACTGACTATGCAAGTGATGGGAGGACGGAGGTAAGTATGTATCGCGCATTATCGGATTTGACGTTCGTGCTGTGAGGATATCTTCTAGGAAAATCCGGAAGAGACCACTTTAGTGTGGACTATCCAAGCAGAGCGAAAATGCTCCGGTTCGCCGGAGGAAATGATACAAAGCTACCTTCCAAGAAAAATCTCTAAACTTAATTGCATAGCATCCGTACCGCAAACCGAAACAGGTGTTCAGGTCGAGTAGACCAAGACGAACGAGTGAGAGGTCCCCAAGGAACTCGGCAAAAAAGCAGCCGTAACTTCGGAATAAGGCTTGCCCCTAGCAATAGGGGCCGCAGCGAAAGTATCTCTGGCAACTGTTTACCAAAAACACAGCTCCCTGCGAACTCGCAAGAGGATGTATAGGGGGTGACACCTGACCAATGCCAGAAGGTTAAATACGGGCGGTGATTATCGCAAGATATGAGCTGACTTGTATAAGCCCTGGTGAATGTCGGCCGTAACTATAACGGTCCTAAGGTAGCGAAATTCCTTGTCTGGTAAGTTCAGACGCGCACGAATGGTGTAATGACTGGAGAACTGTCTCGGGGACTTGCTCGGTGAAAATACAATACCGGTGAAGATGCCGGTTTCCTGCAGTTAGACGAAAAGACCCCAGGAGCTTTACTGCAACTTGATATTGAGGATACGGATAAGATGCGTAGCATAGATGGGAGACTTTGAAGCGGTGCTTTCGGGCATCGTGGAGTCGTCAGTGAAATACCATTCTTCTAGTTTGTGTTTTCTAACCTCGACGGCAAAAACGGCGAGAAACAGTATCTGGCGGGCAGTTTTAGTGGGGCGCTATCCTCCTAAAAAGTAACGGAGGAGTTTATTAAGGTCAGCTAGGCGCGAATGGAAACCGTGCC
>CAYOPK010000031.1:0-5718 GCA_964405855.1 uncultured Candidatus Saccharibacteria bacterium | reverse complement strand
CCTAAAAGAGCATAGAAGGCACGTTCCTGCTCTAGAGAGAGTCTGAGAGAATCAACTTCGAGTTGGAGTGAGGTGTTCCGCTCTTTCAAAAATAAATTTTCTGACACCAATTCTCCACGACTCTGCCAATGTTCTAAACTTTTTTTAAAGACTTGGGAAACAGAATTTTCGGCCTGCCAAAGCGGGGAGACCAGAGCCACTACCGCACCACTTAAAAAAGAGAACGTGACCCAGCTCGCGAGAAAAATTCCCAGTGTGATTAAAACAGGTTTAGTGTAATTGCGCCTAGTTCTATTTCTTGGGAGGTAGTTCATCTTCGTTTTCTATCAAAACGTCTCGATAAAGCTCCAGGTTTTCTAAAATAATGCCTGCCCCACGAGCCACAGCGGTCAGAGGATCGGCCGCGACATAGACGGGAATGTTAATCTCACTTTCGAAAAGTTCTGGCAAACCCTTCAAGAGAGCGCCACCTCCAGCCAGATAGAGACCTCTCTGCATCACATCAGAAAGCACTTCTGGTGGCGTAGCTTCTAAGACCTCTCGAGTTGACTCAATCAGATGCTCCACCGAGAAAGCTAGCGCTTCTCGGATGTCGGTATCGGTGAGAATAACTTCCTTTGGCAAACCAGTAACTAGATCTCGGCCTTTCACCGCCATCTCAAGAGGAGCGTGGGTCGGCAAAACAGAACCGATAGCAATCTTCACTGTCTCAGCGGTCTTTTCGCCAATCATGATCTTAAACTGATTTCTCACATAAGAAATGATGTCGGAGTTAAACTTGTCTCCAGCAATACGCACATTCTTACTCTTCACCACTCCACCCAGAGAGATGACGGCAATATCTGTGGTGCCACCACCGATGTCGATAATCATATTCCCCATCGGCTCGTGGATGGGTAGACGCATACCAATAGCGGCCGCCATGGGTTCCTCGACAATATGAACCTCGCCAGCGCCGGCATTCCTCGTGGCGTCTCGCACGGCGCGAATCTCTACGTTCGTAATTCCAGAAGGCACACCGACTACCACTCGTGGAGCCCAGAGCTTCTTCGATCCAGAAGTAGCCTTGCCCAAAAGATAGCCCATCATTTCCTCAGTGGTTTCGAAATCAGAAATAACACCATCTACAAGTGGTTTGATAGCGGAGATGTGGGTAGGTGTGCGGCCGAGCATGGCCTTAGCCTCCGCCCCAATAGCTACAACCTGACCAGTCTTCTGATTCACTGCTACCACCGAAGGCTCGTTGACCACGATCCCCCGCCCCCGCATGTAGACGAGTGTGTTCGCTGTGCCGAGATCAATACCGACGTCATGAGAAAACCACTTTCTAAATTTGTCTCGATAGTCTTTCATATAAATTAGTAGGCCTTAGAAAACAGCACGCGACCAGAAGAAGGTTTGCCGGTCTTAACACAAATACCCACCTCTTTCTCCTCGTCGAAAGGTATGCAGCGTAGGGTCGCCTTGGTCTCCTCTTTGATCTGCTTTTCTACTTCGGCGTCACCACAGAAATGGGCCAGGACATGGTTACCAACCTCGATCTCGCGGACAAAATCTTCCCAAGTGTCGACGGTTTTCTCCTTCTCTTTCTGACGAGCGAGAGCTGTTTCGAAAAGATTGGTTTGGATGGACTCGAGGATAGAACGGACCTGATCTTTGTCAGACTGGGAGAGCGTAACTTTCTCTCCTGTGTCTCGACGCACCACCACCATAGTGCCCGCTTCAACATCCCGAGGGCCCAACTCGATTCTCACCGGCACACCTTTTTTCTCCCATTTATAATGTCTTTCTCCTGGACGACCTTCGGTAGAATCGACAATAACACCAAGGTCAGACAAACCATCTTTCAACTCATGCACTTTCGTCAAAACGTTCTCGCGCGTTTCTGGAGAATTCCAAATAGGAATAATCACCACTTTGTTCGTAGCAATGTTGGGTGGCAGAACGAGACCTTTGTCATCAGAATGCGCCATGATGAGCCCGCCGATGGTGCGAGTAGAAAGTCCCCAAGAAGTCTGCCAAGCGAATTGAGATTGATTGGTTTCGTCTAGGAAGGAAACATTAAAGGCTTTGGCGAAATTCTGACCCAAGTTGTGAGAGGTAGCAAACTGCAGAGCCTTGCCATCCTGCATGATAGCTTCCACAGTGTAAGTGTGGAGAGCGCCAGCGAACTTCTCACTCTCTGATTTCTGCCCTGGGATAACTGGTATGGCCATGATCTCCTTGGCGAACTGTTCATAGACACCCAACATCTGACGAGCCCAAGCGTCGGCCTCGGCGTTACTTACATGCGCAGTGTGACCCTCCTGCCAGAGGAACTCGGTCGTTCGCATAAAAAGTCGTGGGCGCATTTCCCAACGCACAACATTCGCCCATTGGTTGATAAGGAGTGGTAAGTCTCGGTAAGAATGAATCCAGCGAGAAAAAGCGTCATACATAATCGTCTCAGAAGTTGGGCGCACCACGATCGGCTCTTCCAACTCCTTACCACCAGCATGAGTGACCACCGCCACTTCTGGAGAAAAACCTTCCACGTGGCTTTCTTCTTTCTTTAAAAAACTTTCTGGAATGAATAAAGGAAAGTAAGCATTCTGTACACCCACTTCTTTGAACTTCTGATCTAGATATTTCTGAATATTTTCCCAAAGAGCGTAGCCATAAGGCTTGATGATCATCGTCCCGCGCACTGGACCATGCTCGGCTAGTTCGGCGACTTCGATAATATCCTGATACCACTCAGAATAATCTTTCTCGCGTGGAGTAATAGATTCTCGCATGGGATAAGTGTACCGAAGTTTGAGGTTAAAGACAAAGGCCAGAACAGGCCTAGAAATAAGGTGATTGACGCTAACAATCACTCTAAATTGACATATAACAAGTTGTGTGATAAGATATAAAGAGGTGGGGTTGGTTGAGTCGCCCAGTGTTTCCGTTTCCGCCTCCCCCTTACGGAGGGAGTACCCTTCGCCGGGCCTGGACGAACGGCTCGATCACCCCACCTCTCTACCACTTCGCTCTGCGGGTGGTATTTTTTATTTAGAAAATATTTCTGACATCACGCACGGTGATGAGGATCATAAGGAAGATGAGAAGGAAGAACCCGACAGCGTTTAAGGTGTTGAAAATTTTCGCTGGAATAGTTCGTCGAGTGACCGCCTCAATCCCGACGAAGACCAGGCGCCCACCATCCAAAGCTGGGAAAGGTAGGAGGTTGATGATAGAGAGGTTGATAGAGATAAGCGCGGTGAAGGACAGGATATAACCCCAACCCAAGTCGGCCACCTCCCCCACCATACCCACCAGCCCTACTGGACCAGTGATGCCGGAGAGATCGGCCCGACCTACTACCGCTTGAGAGAGGAAGCCCCACAGCGCTTCGGCTGTCGCTGCAGTGAGGGCGATGGTGATCTTCATACCATGCCAGAGAGCGAGATGTGGCGGAAGGTCAGCAGTGCCGATAGTTTCCATCGAGATACCAACAGCTGGCACGCCCGGCAAGATATCATAAGCGGGGGTGACAGAAATTTCTTCTACATTTTCCCCTCTCTGAACGTCGAAGGTCAAAACTCCTTCACTGCTCCTAATATATTCAGACGCCTCCGCTGGCGTAAACTCCTGATCATCAATGGCGAGCAGAACATCACCAGAACGCAAGCCGGCCTCCCCTGCTGGGGAACCTGGCACCACCACAGTAATGACAGTTTCTGGATTCTCTATCGGGATAGAGAGACCAGCTGGAGCTGGTAGACCTGAAACTAATCCAATGGAAATAAGAAGCCAAGCGAAAAGAAAGTTGAAAAAGACACCGGCGAAAAGCACGGCAGCTTGGATGCCTCGATTTTTATTCTGGAAACTATCACTAGTCGCCAAGATCGGACCTTGGGCTCCCTTAAGATCCGACCTTGGCGACTCCTCTTCCGCCGGGTTTTCCCCAAAAATTTTTACAAACCCGCCAAAAGGCAGCCAGTTCAGTGTGAACTCTGTTCCTCTCCAGGTGAAAAGTTTCTTCGCCTTAGGTGGATACCCGAGGCCAAACTCGTCGACCCGGATGCCGAAATACTTCGCCACGCTGAAGTGACCCAACTCATGAACAATGACGAGTACACTTAAAATGATGAGGAAGAGTAGAATAGACATTTAGGCAGAAATTTCGGTTTCTTTTTTATCATAAAACTCTTCGAGCTTGGTGTTCGTCTCATCAACGAGTTTCTGGAGATCCTGCTTGGCGCGAAAAACATCATCTTTGGCCATGGTGCCAGCCTTCTCTGACTTATCTAACTCAGTATGCACCTTCTCTCGCTCACCGCGCACACGCACACGTGCTTCCTCTAGTTTCTGTTTGGCGAGCTTGAGGAGCATCTGGCGACGCTCGTCGGTAAGGTCTGGGAAAGAGATACGCAAACCCTGATCATCAACAGAAACCGAGACGCCAAGGTTGGCCTCACGAATAGCGGAGTCGAGGGCCTTGATAGCTGACTTGTCCCAAGGAGTGACACGCAAAGTCTTCGCTCCCTCACCCAAAACAGAGGCGACTTGATTCACCGGCATCTGAGAGCCGTACATATCGACTCGCACTGAGTCGAGAATGCCTGGGTTAGCCTGAGAGCTTCTGATCCCTTGGTACTCTTTCCTCAGCCAATCGATCACGGCTTCGGCACCTTGTTTAAATGAATTAAAATTGTGTGTCATATTATCTCTAGCTTACAGCCTTAAAGCACTAACGACAAATGTTCGAGGATCAGTCTCGAAGAAGCAGAACGCTCACCGCTTCGCAGCCGCATCTCGTGAACCTGCGAGAGCAGCTTAAGATCAGAACCTCTTTCGCGCAAAAGATGTAGAAGGTCGTCTAGAAAAGCCGATAGATTCTTCTCCCCATCGACGAACTTCTTCGTGAAGTTGAGGCGCTCCTTGAGGGAACTAGAGAGGAACCTCTCCGCCTCACTCATGTCCAAAGTCTCGCTTTGGACATGTAGTATACGCATCCTCGAGCGCAGGGTTGGAAGAACCACCTGGGGGTCACTCACCACTAGAAAGAAGTGGCTGTCAGCTATCGGCTCTTCGAAAGTTTTAAGGAGTGCGTTCTGTGCCTCCGCAGTAATAGTCTCGGGTGCGAGGAAGAAAACTTTTTTATCCACAAAAGCTTTCCGGATAGCGAGAGTGCCGAGAGCACGTGCCTGCTCGATACCGAAAGTGGCTTCCTTGAATACGAAATAGTCTGGCGAGCCGATGAGAGTCAGGCTCTGTTCAGAAAAAACTTCGTGTAGCCTCTTCTCGGCTTCTTCTCTCCGGCCGATCAGAAGATAAGCGTGGTGAAGATTGGAGAAATCAATCTCCATAAGAATTAACGAGCGGCTTTCTGTACGTCTACCAACTCAACCTCGAAGATGAGGGTGGAGTTCGCTGGGATAGCACCAACAGCCTGAGCACCATAAGCGTACTCAGGAGAGATGGTAAGAATGCGTGTACCGCCAGCTCTCATACCCTGAATCCCCTCGTCCCAACCACGGATAACCTGACCAATACCCAAGGTGAAGGTAATTGGCTGCCCTCGATCACGTGAGCTGTCGAAAACGCGTCCATTGGTCAAAGTGCCGACATAGTGAGCGCTAATAGTGTCTCCCGGTTCAGCAATCTCGCCAGTTCCTACGTTTACTTCATTGACTTCGAAGCTTGGCTGTTCATCAACGGTTCCTGGAGTGTTGGTGGTCATAGGTTTAG
>CAYOPK010000030.1:0-5765 GCA_964405855.1 uncultured Candidatus Saccharibacteria bacterium | reverse complement strand
GTGCTCTATCAAAAGTTTCTAAAAAGATTAGTGATACTTTCAAAGAATCAACCGAAGCCAAGCAAGCTTCCGAGAACACCCAAGCTTCTGAGTTCGCTGCCGGCTACATGACAGTAGTTGAAGCACTCGAAGCACCACTGCGCCAGATCGCTCGGAACGCTGGGGTGGACGAGGGTGTGGTGATAAACGAGGTGTTGAAAGGTGGTCCGAACTCCGGCTACGACGCACTCAAAGATGAGTACGTTTCCGACATGTTCTCTGCTGGGATCATCGACCCGGTGAAGGTCACTCGCGCCGCACTGGAAAACTCCGCATCGGCTGTCTCCATACTCCTTACTACCGAGGTGGCTATCGCGGATGAACCAGAGGAAAAGAAGTCAGCCAGTGCTCCAGGAGCGGTGGATTACTAGAAGCTCTCTCGTGTTATAATACTAGCTATGTCATTTACAATAATTTTTGCGATCATTATCGCGCTTATCGTGCTTTGGGTTATCTTCGCTTACAACACGTTTGTCAGACTAGTTAACCGTGGGAAGGAAGCTTGGGCCGATATCGATGTGCAACTCAAGCGTCGCTACGATCTTGTCCCTAACTTGGTCAATACGGTCAAGGCTTATGCTCTACATGAGGCCAAGGTCTTCGAAGAAGTGACTCGTGCCAGAAATGCCGCCATGAATGCGCAGACTCTCCCAGACAAAGGTCAGGCCGAGAACATGCTCACTGGTGCCTTGAAGAGCCTCTTCGCTGTCTCCGAAGCTTATCCAGATCTGAAGGCGAACCAGAACTTCGGCCAGCTCCAGTCTGAACTCGCTGATACCGAAAACAAGATCCAGGCTGCTCGTCGTTTCTACAACACAGTGGTTCGAGATCTGAACACTAAGGTTGAGAGCTTCCCGAACAACCTCATCGCCAACATGTTCAACTTTGTGAATATGGAATTCTTCGAACTCGACAATGAAGCAGAACGCAAACCGGTCGAAGTTAAATTCTAATTCTGGCTGTCAGTTGTTTGTTGTTGGTCGTTAGTTATTCTCCATGAACCTTTACCACAACCAGACTCAAAATATTTGGAAAACTTGGGGATTGATGGCCACCTTTCTGGCTATCGTTATTCTCCTCGGCTGGTTCGTCTCGCTCTACTATGCTGACACAAGCATTCTCTATATAGCGGTCTCCTTCGCTATCTTCATGAATGTCTTCTCCTATTGGTTCTCGGACAAGATTGTGCTCCGGATGCATAAAGCGAAGAGGGTGACGAGGGAAGAATACTTCGACCTCTACAACATGACCGAGAATCTTTCGATCACCGCGGGGGTACCTATGCCAGCGCTCTATGTAGTGGATGATCCAGCACCGAATGCCTTCGCTACAGGGCGTAATCAGAAACACGCTGTTGTCTGTGTGACGACCGGACTCCTCGCTATCCTCGACAAATCTGAGCTCGAGGGTGTGGTGGCGCATGAGCTGGCGCACATTGGTAACAGAGACATGCTGATCTCTACCATCGCGGTGGTGTTGGTCGGCTTTGTGACCATTTTGGCCGACATGTTCATGCGCTCACATATTCTTGGTGGAAATAGTCGAGATAGGGGATCAGGACCACTGCTTTTCATTGGTCTGGCTCTCATGATCCTCGCGCCCATCTTCGCCACCATTCTTCAGCTGGCTATCTCACGCAAGCGTGAGTTCCTGGCCGATGCTTCTGGCGCCATGCTGACCAGGTATCCAGAGGGTCTGGCCGGAGCTCTGAGGAAAATCTCTGGTGCTGGACGTCCACTCTCGACAGCCAGTGATGCCACGGCACACCTTTTTATATCTAACCCATTCGGTAACCTGAAGGGTTCCAAGATTCATAAACTTTTCTCTACCCACCCTCCTGTTGAAGACAGAATCCAGGCTCTCTTGGGGAGTAAATAGACAGATCCTGACCTGTGTTGTATTGTAATCGAGGAGGCAAACGTATGAGTGTAACCGAAAGAGAGCTCGATAACGTCGTCGCCCGGTTCAATGAAGTGGCGATGCATCTCGACAAAGGTGGCGGTTGGGCCAGAATGGATGGAGGCCCACCTTATCCCACCGACCCTGTGGCCGATCTCGACGAGGAACTTCGTCGAGTGTTCGATGACGACAGCGATGAAGAAGGAGACGATCGCGACGATACCGAGTTCGAAAACTGACCACAGCACATCCCGGCGCCACATGCGTGGCGCCGGGGCAACCAAACAAGGACCCGCCTAGGGTCCTTTCGTATTTTTGTGCTATAAATAAAAGGCTAAATAGAGTAGTTTAGTGACAAAGGAAGCGTCGCATAGTGGTCTAGTGCACCACGTTGGAAACGTGGCGTGGGGAAACCCACCGAGAGTTCGAATCTCTCCGCTTCCGCCTTCGCCCGCCATAGCTTTAGCGTCGGCGGGATTCGGTCGCTAAAGTATGTCGGGCGAAGGCGGACAAGGTCCGCCAGATTTTCGTATTAGAAAACGGAGGCCCCTTAGGACCTCCGTTTGTGCTCGACAGTTCGCCTCAGGATCAGATTTCGCCAGCAGCCAGCATTCGCTCAATCTCTCGACCAGCTTCCTCCAACTCCACCTGGAGCCGCTCAGCGTAGCGTATGATCGCACGTGCTTGCTCTGAATGCGAGCACTTGGCAATGATGGTTCCGTCTTTGGCCACCACATGAGTTGTCCAGTCATAGTCTAGTGTCCATGGTAGACCATGTTCAATTAGAAGATGACCCAGAACTTCTTTCAGAATCTTCTCAGTCTCGTTTTCGCTCATATCGTCCTCCCCAAAATACTTCTGCGCGCATACTAGCAGAAAACTCTAAAACTTTGAACTGATTCAAAAACAAAAGTGCTATAGTATCCATTAACCAACCATGAAATCCACTTTCAAAAAAGTTCTTGGCGTCATCCTCATCATTGTTGGAGTAATTGCGCTTATCACACCGCTCACCCCTGGAAGCTGGCTCCTCTTCGTCGGTTTGGGTCTTTTGGGTGTAAAGATAACCTTCTGGGAGAAGTGGAAAAATTGGCATGAACGCATGGCCGAGATCAATCGAGAGAACGAAGCAGATGAACAGGATTAAGGTAGAACCCTTCGGACGAAGTCAATAGTTTATCCACAGTTTTTTCCTTGCAAAAGGGTGCGGGGTGTGATATAATGAATTTATGTAAGGTTCTCGTGGAGAGGTGATCGAAAAATCCTCGTGATGATCGATCGGAGCGCGAAATGAGATGAGTCCGGCACTTACATAGTTAAAATAATGCCGGCAAGAAGTAGAATGACAACTAAGTTATACGTTGGTGGTATCCCTTATTCTTCAACTGAGGCTTCTATGACAGAAGCTTTCTCGAAGGCAGGAAGTGTCGTATCGGCTGCGATCATCATCGATCGCCCAACCGGCAGATCCAAGGGTTTCGGCTTTATCGAAATGGCATCTGAAGAAGATGCAAACAAGGCTATTGAAATGTTCAATGGTCAGGATTTCGAAGGCAGGAAGCTTACCGTTAACGTTGCTCGTCCGCTCGAGCCTCGCAACAACGATCGCAGAGGAATGTAATTAATTTAGTCGCAAGACTAAATTAAACAAAAAGCCCCCTAACCGGGGCTTTTTGTTTGCTCTATTTCAACCCCAAAGGCTAAACCTTTGGGAAAACTGGGGATAACTTTCTTTGTTGCTTTACAAAGCTGGAAATTTAGTGTTATCTATCCCTAGGTTTGTTCACACAAGGAGGCTAGTTTGGCTACAGTTAAAGAAGTTCCCCCATACATCGGCGTGACCGGCGTGACTGGTAGGTGGCAGGTTCGGTCTCTTCTTGCGCGGTTCTCTGGACTTTCCGTACCTCAGTATCGACTGATGATCGGAGTTCTGGTGAGCCTCAAGAGTTTGTCCGGATGCGCCAATAAGTACCCGGCTCGATACCCTGAAATGAGAGATCTCAGATGGGTCTTTCTCAACCATCCCTGGTGCCTGAACCTTGTCCACTACCACACAGACGACAGAAACACTCTGGCTTCTCAGATGCGAGAGGTCGAGAGATGGGCGGGGTCTGGCTGTAACGGCTTTCAGCTCAATGTGGCCTGGCCACCAGTCTCGGAACTGATCGAGTGGCGGAAGGACTACAACAACGAAGACAAATACCTCGTGCTCCAGATCGGAGGAGGAGCCATGCGCCAGTGCGATGATGACCCTCTAAAGGTTGCTGAGCGAGCGAGCCACTACTCCGGTCTGGTCGACTACGTACTCGTCGATCCGAGCGGTGGTACGGGGAGAAAGTTCGATCCTGATCTGATCAGGGAAACTCTTCAGGTCATCGAAGAAGAGGGTCTCAGCGCGCGCCCGGTGGTGGCTGGGGGATTAGGTCCAGGAAATCTCGAACACCTGATTCCGGTCCTTAGCAACTACCGAAATCGAGGACTTTCCATCGACGCCGAAGGCAAGCTGAGGACTCCCAAGCCCGATGACGCCCTGGACATGAACCTGGCTCAGGACTACATCATTGAAGCAGGTGAGATCCTCCAACGTTTCGCTGAGTGACCAAAAATGGTCCCCCTCCCACATGTCGGACATGTGGGAGGGGGATTTTGTTATACTAAACGCATGGAAATTTTAAGAAATGGCTTTTTTCTCCTCATTGGCCTTGTGGTCGTAGTGGGCTCGTTCATATCTGTTTTAAGTGATCCAGCACCAGAAAAATATCAAGTAAGTGAAGCTAGGGTGATATTGAAAATCGGAGAAGCCGAGCTCGAAGTCGAAGTGGCTGATACAGATGCAGATAGAACTCTCGGTCTCTCTGGTCGAAACGAGCTTCCGAGAGATCGGGGCATGCTTTTCGTCTTCCCAACTTCTGGAAACCACGGCATCTGGATGAAGGATATGAACTTCCCTATAGACATCATCTGGCTCGATGAGGAAAAGAAAGTGGTCCATATCGAGAGGGAAGTTAGACCAGAAACTTTCCCTTATGTCTTCTATCCAACAGTGCCAGCCAAGTACGTTTTAGAGGTTGCAAATGCTGGCTCTTTCGACCTTGGGATTGACATTGGCACCCAAGCCTTTTTTAACCTCGAAAATTAGAGTTATCCACAGCCTCTCCCCAGCCCTCGTTCTGTAAAATCAGAACAAAGAGCCTTATGTTCCAACCTGAACTCATCACTTTAAACGTTACGCACAGGAACGGCCAGAAAGAGCCTTTCAACGCGGACAAGATCAACAAGTCTATCGAGCGTGCTGTCTACGGCCTGACCAACCCGGTAGAAAAAATTATCCAAGTTGCTACCGAAACTCGTCTGACCATCTACGACGGCATCACCACATCTGAACTGGACGAAGCTACCATTAGCGCAGCTGTTCAGAATATTAAAGAAGACCCGGAGTACGATAAGATTGCTTCTCGCATCCTAGCGAAGACGATTTACAAAGATGCCATGGGTGATTACGACGAAGATGATCCAGAGGCGGTGGTGAAAAGGCACCAAGAATACTTCCCTGAGTATGTGAAGCGTGCTGTGGCCGATGGCCGGCTAGATAAACGCATGACCGAGAAGTTCGATCTCACCTCTCTCTCTGAGGCGCTGGACCTCGAGCGTGACGAACTCTTCCGCTACACCGGCCTCTCCACTCTCTCAAGTCTTTATCTACTGAAGGACACTGCTCAGGACAAGTACCTCGAGACTCCTCAGATCTTCTGGATGCGGGTGGCTATGGGTCTCTCGTTCAACGAAGCCGATCCCACTCTTTGGGCCAAAAAGTTCTACGAGAAGAT
>CAYOPK010000029.1:0-5828 GCA_964405855.1 uncultured Candidatus Saccharibacteria bacterium | reverse complement strand
TCGAGTCGGTGGCTGTGGCTCCTACTGACTCTTTCCAGGAAGTGTTGGCTCGGAGCCCTCTCAACATTTTCTCACTTCGTCTAGTTTCGATCACACCACAATGAAGCGCCTTCTCGCCACCTTTATAATTCTCTTCGCTATTGTTTTTCTGCCTTACTGGATTTATCTCCCCGTCCTATTTTTAAGCATGATTCTTTTCCCGTTTTATTGGGAGGCGATTCTACTCGCTTTTCTTGTGGAAGTTCTCTATGGACCAGGAGATATGAGAATTTTTTCTCCCATCACTCTCTCCGCTGTCGCTCTCACTATCATTCTCCTACCACTCAGAGAGAAAATGAGGTTTAATTTATAAACTGATGCCAAAATTTATCGTCAAAAGAATAAAAAATCGCCTCGGCCTTTCTTCCCGAGTGGGTATGAAGTATCGAGACATCAACCCCGAAGATATCTTTCTTGATTCTACAAACCTACCAGGGTTCGAAGGCCACTCACTAGAGGGTCGGATCGAACAGCCGATGAGCTCGGCCACCTTTATGGGTATGAAAGTAGTTTTGGCTCTGATCGTCCTGGCTCTTTTAACCAAGCTTTGGGTGCTTGCCGTTAACAACGGGGAAGTTTACGCTCAGATTTCAGAAAACAACCGTTTAGCCAAGACCCTCGTCTTCGCCAACCGTGGAGCTATTCTTGATCGCCACGGACTCGAGTTGGCCGGGAACGCTATCCGGACAGACGAAGGAGATTTCTCGGCTCGTCAGTACGCCGATCTGGACGGCTTGGCGCACGTGGTCGGTTATGTGAAGTACCCGATGATGGACAGAGCCGGATTTTATTATGAGACCGAGTATCAGCCAAAAGACGGTGTGGAAATGACTTTTGATCATGTGCTCAGAGGTAAAAATGGTTTGAAGCTCAGAGAAACCGATGTGCTAGGGGCTGTTACTTCTGAGAGCGTGGTGGAGAGACCGGTTGATGGGCAGACCCTACAGCTTTCTATCGATGCCCTAGTTACTCAGGAACTCTATCGAGCCATCGAGTCATTGGCGAAAAGTAGTCGCTTCGTCGGTGGTGCGGGTGTCATTATGGATGTCGAAACCGGAGAGATTATCGCTCTGACCAGTTACCCAGAATATGATGCGAACGCCATGACAGCCGGTATCAGCCAAAATGTTTTCGATTCCCTGATCAAGAATCCCGCCAAGCCTTTCTTGAACCGGGCGGTGGGTGGGCTTTATACTCCAGGGTCGATTGTTAAACCCATCGTGGCTCTCGGCGCTCTGGCAGAAAATATTATTTCTCCGAACAAAGAAATTTTAAGTACCGGCTCTATCTCGGTGCCGAATCCTTATGACCCAGAGAAACCCTCGGTCTTCCGAGACTGGAAAGCTCACGGCTGGACGGACATGCGAGAGGCGCTCGCAGTTTCTTCTGATGTTTATTTCTACTCTATTGGTGGCGGTTTCGGCGGACAGGCTGGTTTGGGGATCGGACGCATCGATTACTATCTTTCACTCTTTGGCCTAACAGAGAAGACGGGTGTGGAACTTCATGGTGAGTTAGAGGGGATCATTCCAACACCAGAGTGGAAGAGGGAGAAGTTCGACGGTGACATCTGGCGTCTTGGCGATACTTTTATCACCTCTATTGGTCAGTACGGCACCCAGGTGACGCCGATCAATGCCGCCAGGTTCACCTCAGCTCTCGCGAACGAAGGCAAGTTGCTCCAACCTTCTGTCGTCCTCGGTGGCAATCCTGAGCCGGTAGTGAGTGAGATCGTTTTAGAGTCTGAGGATTGGCAGGTGATGAAAGAGGGGATGCGCGAAGCCGTGACTTACGGCACTTCGGTGGGACTCAATGTTCCTTACGTCACTGCCGGTGCGAAGACAGGTACGGCCGAGATCGGCGCTGGTAAGGCTTACGTGCATTCTTGGACGATCGGTTTCTTTCCTTACGAAAAGCCTCGCTATGCTTGGGCGGTGATTATGGAGCGCGGACCTTCGAACAACCAAGTGGGAGCCACTTCGGTCATGAGGAAAGTTTTCGACTGGATGAGTGTGAATGCTCCAGAATATTTCGAGTAATTTTAGCCACCATTTCACCAGGTTGCGCTTCGGGTTCAACCAGAGTAATATTTCCTTAATCAAAAAAAGATATGAACACAGAAATAGAGTATTTGACAAAGGAGAAATTCGATGAGCTTCAGACGGAGCTCCAGTTTCTGAAGACCACCAGGAGAAAGGAAATTGCCGATTCACTGGAATACGCCAAGTCTCTCGGTGACCTTTCTGAGAACCAGGAGTACCACGAAGCACGCGACAGCCAAGCCACTGTGGAAGATCGGATCAACCATTTAGAGCAGATTCTCAAAACCGCTTCCATCGTCTCTTCTGCCGGCAACGGCGTGGTGGCTGCGGGCTCGTCAGTCACTCTAGAGAAGGGTGATGGTACGAAGAAGGTTTACACCATTGTCGGTTCAGAAGAAGCCAATGCCGCTCTCGGCAAGATCTCCATGCGCTCCCCACTTGGTACCGCTATCCTCGGAAAACCGAAAGGAGAAAAATTCTCTGTTGAGACTCCTTCTGGTACAATGTCGTATAAGATTATCGACATTAAATAGATGGCTTCATTAGAAGAAATTCGCCAAGCTCGTTTAGATAAACTCAATCTTCTCATCGAGAAGGGGGTGAACCCTTATCCTGCGAGCACTGCTCGCGACCTTAGTGTCCAGGATGCCGTACGTCGCTTCTCAGAGCTCGAAGGAAGCTCTGAGGTGGTCATGGTAGGACGTATCATGTCTCTGCGGGCTCAAGGGAAAATTGCCTTCTTCGACTTCGATGACGGTACCGGGCGTTTCCAAGCTTTTCTTAAAAATGGCGATCCACTTCCTACAGAAACTTTCGAACTTTTCGAACAGTGTTTCGATATCGGGGACTTCGTCGAGATCACCGGCACCTTGTTCGTGACCAAAAACGGTCAGCAATCCATCTTGGCCGAGGATGTGAAGATGCTTTCCAAGTCTCTCCTGCCACTGCCAGAGAAATGGCACGGACTTTCTGATGTGGAAGAGAGATTCCGCAAGCGCTATCTCGATACTCTTTCTAACCCAGAGGTGAAAGCGCGTTTTCTCCAGCGCTCGAAAATTGTTTCTTTGGTGCGTGAGTTTTATGCCCAGGAAGGGTTTATTGAGGTAGATCTACCGAATCTCCAACCTCTGGCAGGTGGAGCGACCGCTACACCGTTTACCACGCATCATAAGGCGCTGGACATGGATTTCTACCTACCCATCGCTCAGGAGCTCTATCTCAAGATGCTTCTAGCCGGCGGGTTCGAGAAAGTTTATGAGATCGGCAAGCGTTTCAGAAATGAAGGTATTGATACCAGTCACAACCCAGAGTTCACCATGCTCGAGAGTAACGAGGCGTACGCCGATGCTGTTATGCAGAGGGATTTTATCGAGCGACTTTTCAAATATGTGGTGAAAGGCCTTTTCGGCAAGCTCCAGTTCGAATATCAGGGTCAGATTATAAATATGGAGCCAGCTTTCTCTGTGATGAAATACCCGGAGATTTCTGACGAAGAGTATAAGAAAAACGTGCGTCCGACTCTGGTCCAGCCAACTTTCATCATCGACTACCCAGTTTCCTTCAACCCCTTCGCCAAGCGCAAGGAAGACAATCCAGAATTGATAGACCGTTTCCAGTTGGTGATTGGCGGTATCGAGCTGGTCAACGCTTTCGCCGAGCTTAACAACCCCATCGATCAGAAAGAGCGCTACCTTGAGGAAGACAAGAAAGGTGCCAAAGGTGTGACCGAGATCTCTCCGTCTGACCTCGAGTATCTAGAAGCCATGGAGCACGGCATGCCGCCGAACGGCGGTATTGGTATTGGTATCGATCGTCTGGTGATGGTCCTCACCGATGTGAAAAACATCAAAGAGGTGATCCTTTTCCCAACTCTCAAACCCAAAGGTTAAACCCTTTATTTCCTATCTTTGATTTCTGCTTTCAGCTTCTCCACTAATTCCTCAATAGTCTGGGTGCCCATGTTACCTTTATCCCTACTTTCGACTGTTACATTCTTATCGGATACCTCTTTGTCTCCGATAACTAATGCATAAGGTACTTTCTCAGTCTTAGCACCACGGATCTTCTTACCAAGAGTTTCATCCGAGATGTCGAGTTCGACTCTGACGCCGGCTTCTTTGAGCTTGTGCATGACCTCGGTCGCGTAGAGGAAGTGTCCTTCGCCGATAGGTAGAATCTTGACCTGCACAGGAGCGAGCCAGAGAGGGAAGGCGCCAGCGTAGTGTTCGATCAGGATCATCATCATTCTCTCAGCCGATCCCAGGATGGCTCGGTGCAACATGACAGGACTCTTTTCTTGCCCGTCTTTGCCAGTGTAGGTGAGGTTGAACCTAGTTGGCATGACGTAGTCGATCTGGATGGTAGAAAGTTGCCATTCTCTGCCTAGAGCATCGGTGGCCATAAGGTCCATTTTCGGCGCGTAGAAAGCAGCCTCTCCTGGTCCTGGGTAATAATCGATTTTATTCCTTTCCATAATCTCCTCGGCCCATTTCTCAGCCTTATCCCAGATAGCAGGATCACCTAGATATTTTTCTGGGTGCTCTGGATCGCGGGTGGAGAGACGGTAGCGGTATTTGAAACCAAAAGTTTCCATGATTTGCTTGGTCATGAGGAGGGCCTGGTCTATTTCTTCGTCCACTTGTTCCTCGGTGCAGAAGATGTGGCAGTCGTCTTGGGAGAAAGACCTGACTCGGGCCAGTCCGCTGAGTTGTCCGGGCTGTTCATCTCTGTAGAGCATGGCGAAGTCGGTGATGCGTATCGGTAAATCACGGTAACTCCTGGGTTGAGAAGCATAGATCTGAGTATGCTGAGGGCAGTTCATAGGCTTCAGATAAAATTCTTCGTCAGAATAATTTGAAATCACACGGAACATGTCATCTTTGTATTTGTCATAATGCCCTGAGGTTTTAAACAGAGAAGCCTTGGCTATCTGCGGTGTCCAAACTTGCATGTACCCAGCTTTGGATTGAAGTTCCTCAACGTAGTCATTCAAAAGTTTTCTGATCAGTGCTCCTCGAGGTGTGTAGAGAGGTAGACCACTTCCGACATAATCTGAAAAAGTGAATAGGTCCAGCTCCTTGCCGAGTTTGCGGTGGTCGCGCTTCTTGGCTTCCTCAATTTGTTTCTCATAAGCTTCCAGCTCTTCTTTGGTATCGAAGGCGAGGCCGTAGATGCGGGTGAGCATCTTGTTTTTCTCATCACCCCTCCAGTAAGCACCAGCCACACGGGAGAGTTTCCAGGAGTCGTTATCGACTTCACTCATGTCTTCCACGTGTCCACCACGGCAGAGGTCGGTAAACTGGCCTGATGTGTAGAGAGTGATCGGCTCGCCTTTGGAAGCAATTTCCTCGATGAGTTCGAGCTTGTAGGGATTGCCCTGATAAACCTCACGCGCTTCCTCGAGAGAGACCTCACGCTTCTCGAAGTTTTTCCAGGAGTTGGAGAGTTTCTTCATTTTCTTCTCGATACCTTTGAGGTCCACGTCGCTTATAGGAGATGAGAATTCGAAATCGTAATAGAACCCGTTGTCTATCGCTGGGCCAATAGAATTCTTGGCATCAGGATAAAGTTCCAAAACCGCCGCTGCGAGGAGGTGGGCTAGGGAATGTCTTTTGTGTTCAATATTGCTCATATAGTACCTCCATCCTACAAGGCCTTAATCTTCTCTGCAATGAAGCTGGTTTCGCCTTTGCGCTTGCTGACCCGGCCTTTGATAGCGATGCAGGCATCCGGGTGGATGAATTCCTT